>NZ_JBQYFW010000005.1:0-260612 GCF_056313565.1 Pseudomonas sp. 3B-A001-10F | reverse complement strand
CATTATTACAATCGGATCAGGCTGCACAGTCACAACGGATATCGGACTCCGGTAGCAATGGAAGCCTTGGCAGCATGAGAAATGACCTAAACCCTATAACCGTGTCCAGTATCGTTTGACCAGATCAGGGTAAAGCTTTTACTTACTAGGATGTTTGGCCTGCAGCTCTTTCGCCGCTGCCAGATGTTTCTCCAGCGCCGGCAACATTTTCTGCGCAAATGCCTTCAGTTCAGGGGCGCCTTTGACCTTGTCATCCGTCACGGTATTGGCTTGTTTCTTGAACAGCTCGATGGTCTCTTCATGAGCCTTCACCTGATTATTGGCGTAAGCGGCGTCGAATGACTCATCGCGCATATCGAGGATCTTTTCCTTGGCCTGTTTGACCAGCGTCGTTTCGTCCGGCACTTCGATGTCATTGGCCTTGGCAATAGTCGCCAGCTCATCGTTGGCCTTGCCGTGATCGGTGATCATCATGTTGGCGAATGCTTTGATGTCAGCCGATTGGCTTTTTTCCAAAGCGAGGCGGCTGGTTTCGATTTCGGCAATACCACCGGCCGCGGCGTTATCGACGAAGTCATTGTCAGTCGCAGCGAAAGCGCTGCCCATGCCGCTGCTCAACGCGACAGCCAGAACCAGATGACGCAGGTTGAATCCGTCCATTGGTGTATCTCCACGCAGTTTTTGTTGGTGTTAACCAATGGAGGGAATACGGCGAGCAAAGGTTTGATCGCATTTGCGACAGGGCGACGAACGGGCACCGCTGGTCTGACAGGTGGTCGACAGAACCGTGCAACCGAGGCCATTCTGATAACTGGCCAGCGCAATCGGTCGCGTTGGCCAGCCGATCAACTGACGGAGGTGTTCCATGCCGGTTCCCCATGACCTGTTTCAGGACTTGAGTTGCACGAAGGAAGAGATCCAGCAAAAACGCACCCAGGATCCACGACTGGATTCATTGATCAACAAATACTCCCTAGCCGACGCAGAGGTGGTCAAAGCCGAAACGGCCACCTCAGATGCTCCCACCGACGACGCATTGAAAAAGCTCAAAGAGAGGCGCCTGAAGGTCAAAGACGAAATCGTCAGCCATTTGCAGGCGCCGTCCTGATTCGCCATTGACCCGCCGACCTGCGGTTGCGGATCGACGGGAACGACAGCCACGACCGGCACCTCGAATGTACAGAGTCTTCCATCCGACTCATTGCGAGGTGCCTTATGAACGATCCCAAATTCCCCAGTGAAGAGCAGGGCGCATTCGACCCGGTTCCCACGCATCCCGAACCGAACAGCCCGGCGCATACCACGGCCAATCCCGAAGAGCCGGATGAGGATCTGCCCGAAGACGAAGATCCGGACAAGTTCGACAAGTCCAGCAACTGACAGACCGTCTTCGTCGGAACGCCGCCCGGAGCAGGCTCGCTACCACAGTGGATTGCGTTGAGCCCAAATGCTGTGGTCAGCAAATAACCCTGTGGGAGCGAGCCTGCTCCGGGCGGCGTTCCGACGATGGCGTCAGCGCATTCACCACAAAGTTGCCAGATTCACTTCAGGGCCACATCCAACGGCATCCGCGCCATATGCGTCGCCTTCAACGAGCCAAAATATAACCACGGCCCATACTCACGCACCGTGGTAATCGGCGAGTAATTGCCACTGCTGGCATCCTGCAAATTGGCAATCACCTTGCCCTCCAGATCCAGCCCCAGGACAAACCCGCGCTTCTCCACCGGTTTCGGCAACAGCGTCAACGCCCGCACGATCATCTTGCGCACGAATGGATGCCCTGCGGTGGTGTCTAGCAGCTTGTTGCGCGGCGCATACAACGCCACCCAGAACCGATTACTGCCATTGAACGCCAGGTTGTCCGGCAGCCCCGGCAAGTTATCGATAAACAGGTCGTGAGTGCCGGCTTTCGGCCCGGTCAGCCAATAGCGGCTGATGCGATAGGCACCGGTTTCGTTGACCAGCACATAGGCGTCATCCGGGCCGAGGGTCACGCCGTTGGCGAACTCCAGCTTGTCTAGCAGGACACTGGTTTTGCCGCTCTGGAAGTCATAGCGCAGCAGGCGTCCATCGCCGCCGTGCTCGATGATTGCTTCGCCGTCATGGCCGTAGCCCCAGCGGCTGGAGGCATCGCTGAAATAGGCGTAGTGCCCGGACTTGTCGATGGCGACGTCATCAGTAAAACCGAAGGCCAGACCATTGGCCTCGGTGGTCAATGGAATCAACTGACCCTGCGCATCAAGAGACAGCAAACCCTTGACCGCGTCGGCAATCACCAGCATGCCGTTTGGATGCCGGGCCAGGCCCAGCGGGCGGCCACCGGTGTCGGCGAGTACTTTGCGTTGCTGGCCGTCGAGGCTGGTGCGGATCAGTCGGCCGTCGTGCAGCCCGGTGATCAGGAAGTCACTTTCCAGCAGCAAGGCTTCCGGCCCTTCGATGTCGCTCGGCCCGACCTGCGCTGCGCCTTTGAGTTTCTGGTTCTCGGCGTAGAGACCTTCTGTCAGCGATGGCGCTGGCGGCGGCGTCCAGGCCACGGGTTCGACCTTGGTGGGCATCAACAATAAAAAGCCGATGACGATGAGGACCAGCAACAACAGCAGATGTCTCAGCTTCACGCGCTGGCCCTCGCCGAGGCCAGGTAGCGGGCGGCCATGTCGCGTAGCGCCAGCATCGATGCGGCGGATTCGCGCTCGATGCGCCGTTTGAGCAGCAAGCGATTGGCGATGCGCATGCCCAGTCCGTCGAAGCGATAATCCAGCGTGCGCACAAACCGTGTGCCGCTGCCCTCGGGGCTGCATTCATAGGTCAGCAGCAGCGACAAACCATGATCGCCCTGCGCCCGCGCGCACCAGCGCCGGCCGGGCAGGTATTCGGTGACTTCCCAGCGCAAATGGCCCGCGCGCCCGCCGGCATGAATGTCCTCTTCGAAGCGCGCGCCGGCATGCAACGGGCCTTGCGCACCGTCGATTTTCAGCGACGAGGGGTGCCACTCCGGCCAGCGACTGACACTGGCGGCATAGGCCAGCACGGCGATGGGTTCACCAGCGATATCGATCGGGTGTTGCAGGCGGGTCATGGGCATTTTCGAATCGCTCAAAAGGGTGATTTCCGGCTCCCGGTAAAGGGTGCCGAACAGGTAGTCCATCAGCGGCAAAACGATGTTGAAATTGCGCTCCTGCATGCGCTCGCGGCGGTGATGCAGCTCGTGCAAGTGGCGCATCTGGCGGATCCACGGCAGGCGGGTCAGCGGGTTGTGCGGCGGCAGGTGTTCGCAGGCGTGGAATATCTCGTAAGTCAGATAACCGAGGACCATGCAGCCGCCAAACAACCCGGCCACGTTGGCGTCTACCTGTGCGAGCAGCCACCACAACGGTAGGGTGATCAGCAGTGTGTGCAGCACGATCAGCCACGCGGGGAACAGAATCACTCGCCAGTCGCGGGCGCTGTCGTAGGTCATGTGGCCGGGGGTGAAGAAACTGTGATGATCGCCGGCATGCCGGGCGTAGAACATTTTCGCGAAGGTCTTTTTGTGGTGGCCGAGATGACGATGGACCATGTACACGGCGAAATTGAAAAACAGCAGGGTCAACGGCACCGTCAGCCATTCCAGCAGGCTGACCTGCTGCACGCTGCTCCAGAAACCACCAATGGCCAACACACCGAACAGCAGCACGAAGGCGCCGTGCAGCCACGGGTTGTACAGCGGATGAATGGCCGCACGATAGCGGCTGCGAAATGCCTCGGTGGTCTGCCTCACTGCATCACCTGCGGGATTGTTGTTATACCCGGCAGATTAGCCGATCCGGCCGTATGTGCAGGCCGGACCTCCATGGCACATGCGCCATGATCGGCTGTGAAGCCGCCGCTTCAGCTCAGCGGGTTCCAGCGTTGCGACCAGTCATCATCGGTGCGGATCACTTCGCGCAGCAGATGGAAGGCTTGCTGCAGCGTCGCCGAATCGCGATCACGTGAGTACACGAGGTAAGTCGGATAGCCGAACTCCGGGGCTTTGGTCACCGCTTCCAGGGCGCCGCTTTCCAGGTAAGTACGCACGACTCGGGTACGGAAATAGCCGCTGCCGCCGTGTTCGAGAATGTACTGCAGGGCCAGCGGGCCGAGGTTGAAACTCAGCGCGGCTTTGGCTTTTTCCGGCAGGGCCGCGTCATGCTGGCGGCGGAAGTCCGGGCCCCAGTCGATGTAGACGTAGGGATCGGGACGATCGGGGGCTCGCACCAGGATCAGTTTTTCTTCCAGCACTTGCTCGACCTGCAAGCCTGGCCAGTATTCCGGCTGGTAGACCAGTGCGGCGTCGAGCACACCGAGTTCGAGTTGGCGCAGGAGGTTTTCGCCGTCGCGGATTTCCATGCGCAGGGCATGCCCGGGAATCTTTTCACGCAACTCCGCCGCCCAACTGAGCATCAACGGGTTGCACAGACTGACTTCGCCGCCGATGTGCAGCACGTTGTGATAGCCCTCGGGCAGCGGCAGGTCGCGGCGCGCGGCTTCCCAGGTTTGCACCAGTTGATTGGCGTAAACCACAAAAGCCTCGCCATTGGGCGTCAGTTTCGCCCCGGCGCGGTTACGCACGAACAGCGTGCTGCCCAGCTGACTTTCGAGTTTCTGCACGCGAGCGGTGATCGCCGTTTGCGTGACGAACAGCTTCTGCGCCGCCGCGGCGAGGCTGCCGTGGCGGACGATTTCCAGAAAGGTGCGAGCGAGATCGATGTCCATGGGCGGGCCGGTGTTTGAGGTGGCGGGCATTGTAAAGGCAAAAGCCCCTCATCGGATCGCCGCCCGCCTAACCCTCTCCCGGAGGGAGAGGGGACTGATTGGGGGATATTGAAAAATGCACCGACTTGAACGATCAGCGTTGAATCCATAATCGGCCCGATTTTTCAGGTCGATGCAGCTTGCCAGACACCTCGGTCGGTTCCCTCTCCCTTGGGAGAGGGCTAGGGTGAGGGGAAAGCAGTCACCGCGAAATCAACTGGCCAACTCAACCGAACGCACCCGCGCCCACTCTTCAATCAACCGCGCCGGCGTGCCACACACCTTGCGCTTGAAGACAAAATTTCGGCACTTCTCGGCAAACTGATTACGGTTGTAGAGCATGTCTTCCTGCATCTCCTGCAGCTCGGTTTCGCGGCATTGCTGGATCAATACCTGATCAACCCGCACCTTGCGCTCGCGTACCGCCGCGTAAGTCGGATCGCTCACCACGCTGTTGGCCCGTTGCAGCAACCACAGGGCAAACTCGTCCGGGCAGCGCGGGCCGATGTCCTGAACCATGCCCAGTTGCCACGCCTGTACCGCGCTTACCGGCAGGCAAGCCTGGGTCAATTGCTCGGCCATTGCCGGGCCGACGGCGCGGGGCAGGCTGTAGGTCCAGTATTCGGAGCCGTACAAGCCCATGCTCTTGTAATGCGGATTGAGCACGATATCGGCGCGGGCAAAGACGATGTCGGCCGCCAGTGCGAGCATCACGCCACCGGCGCCGGCGTTGCCAGTAACGCCACTGACCACCAGTTGCCGGGCCGTCAGCAGTTCTGTGCAGACATCGTCGATTGCCTGAATATTCGCCCAGGCTTCGGCGCCAGGATCCTGCGCGGCCTGAATCACGTTCAAATGCACGCCGTTGGAAAAACTGCCGCGCCCACCCTTGATCAACAACACCTGGGTATCACGGGATTTGGCCCAGCGCAGTGCGGCGACCATGCGCTGGCACTGCTCGGTGCTCATGGCGCCGTTGTAGAACTCAAAGGTCAGCTCACCGACGATGCCGGATTCCCGGTAGCGGATCGGTTGATAGGCTTCGTCACTGAACGGCTGCGTGGCGATCGACCAGTCCAGCACAGGCACCTCGGCCAGTTGCCCGGCCAGCACGTGCCGCGCCGGTTGCTTGAAGGTCTCTTCGCCAGATTGCGGTTTGCGCCGTAGCGCGCCGATCCACAGGCTTTGATCACCGGCGGCGACCAGCACCGCATCGTCATGCACCGCGAGAATCTCGCCGGGCATGCCGCTACGCGAATCCAGGTGCGCGTCGTACACGTAATACTGACCGCCGGCGAGGCTCGCCAACACCCCGGGCTGGCCGTCGGCAGCATCGATGCAGCGTTTGATGAAGCGTGCGCAATCGTGCCAGCTGAAGCTGCGGTCGACCTGTTTCATGTTCGGCTGCAAGCGTCCGCGTACTTTCGTATCGGCATAGTCGAGGGCAACCGGTTCAAACCCTTCGATGAATTTCTCCACCACTTCGCGAATACAACGAATCGCCGCATCACTGACCCGGCCGTTGTACAGCTCGGATTTGCGCAGGCCCGCCGGCAGGTTGAATTCGCAGGTGGCCCACACCGGGCCGGCGTCCATTTCCTCAACTGCCTGCAACGCGGTGACGCCCCAGCTTGGCAGTTCATTGGTAATCGCCCAGTCGAGGGCACTGGCGCCCCGATCGCCGACGATACCCGGATGGATGATCACCACCGGCCGTTCGGTGTTGCTCCACAGCGCCTGCGGCACGCGGTCCTTGAGGAACGGGCAGATCACCAGATCCGCGCCGCTGTGTTCGATCTGTTCGCACACGGCCTGTTCATCGGTAAACAGCACAACGCTGGGTGAGTGCCCGGCCTCGCGCAGTTCCAGCCAGGCGCGTTGAGTCAGGCCGTTGAACGCTGACGACAGCAGAATGATGTTGAGTGATCGCATGATTGCTCTTCCTTGAGTGGATTCGGCCGTGGGCTCTCGCTGAGCCGTCCCTGGCCTTCGATTGAGCCGCGAGATTAATCAGTGACCACCCACGCGCCAGTGATCGAGGTCAACGTTCTGTCAGCCAATGTTTCTGCGGCGACCAAGCGCCTTATGTTCAGTGGTTTGAATGTGGTGATTTTTTATTGCTTAAAGTGTCGCCGAGGCTGCTGCACAGTCGCGCCTGGCTTAGAGCCAGACGGGCGGCAGTGGTGGCTGGATGTGAGTGATCACTGCGGCGGCTGATGGCAGGATTTTTTGTGTTTACGTCCTACGGAAAATGCAGGGTTTTGCGGCAAGCAGGGGATATTTCCGACGACCTTTTCAGGTTGGTCGTCGGAAGCGCGATCTATAGCATCGGTCCTGACATTGAAGTCGCTGAGCGGCTTGAACGCTCAGGCTCCCAGATCAAGGATCAATTATGCGTACCCCACACATTGAGCATGAAACCTCTGTTTATTCCCTGCGCAATTTCTGGATCGACGATCGCGCCAGATGCCCCATGGAGGATATCGCGATGCCCACACCCAAAGCGCCCCGGCTGACGGGGCTGAAGAAGGTCGCGGGCAAGCCTGTCGATCTGCTCGTGAACGGCCAGAACATCGGTGACGATGCCCTGCTGATCATCCGCCTTACCGACGAGGGCTTTGAGCTGAGCGATGTCGTCAACATGCTTTCAACTTGCGAGTTGTATCTGCGCGAAGACATGGTCAAACGTATCACCGGCAAGTCTGTAAGAACCGTGCGCCGGCTCATGAAGGAAGGCAAACCGGTACGGCTTGACCCGCAACAGAGTGTCGTCGCCTACCAATATGCGCTGGTGCTGGAGATGGCCACTCGGGCATTCGCCGGGCAATCGCGGGCGGAGGTATGGATGCAGAAACCCAGCCCTTATCTGAGCGGCCGCGTGCCATTGGAATTTATCCGACATCCACTGGGTTTCCAGATGGTGGAACAATATCTGTGGCAGATCATGTCCGGGGTTTACCCATGAATCCCTTGCCTTGGGACGAGCACTGGTATGCCTGGCGGCTGGATCCCGAGGTTTACGGGACTACGTGGGACAGCGGGATAGGCTCAGAACTGAATGGAGGTCGATGGAATGTGCCTGGCCGGCGAGTCGTTTATGCATCAGTCGATCCGTCTTCGGCCATTCTGGAGGTGGCAGCCAATAACAGTTTTGATGCACTCGACAGTGAGCCGTACGTGCTGACGTGCTTTGAAGTCATCAGCGATGCCAAGGTCAGAATCGTGCAGCCGGAAGAGGTGCCGAATCCGTACTGGTTAAGCCCCGCCCGACCTTCACCCAATCAGCAGTTGTTTGCCGAGGCGCTGCTGGCCGAACATCCGTTTGTGCTGATCCCCTCGGCGGCGACTCGGTATTCCTGGAATCTGCTGGTGAGCTGCGAGCTGGCAGAGGGGCAGTTCAAGATGGTCTCTCAAGAAAGGTTTGGCCTCGATACCCGGTTGTTGAAGGACATGGCATTGGCCTGACAAGCAAAGATGCTGTTCATGACTCAGTTTTTACCCGTCAAATTACCTTTGAGCCTGGCCTTGCGGCTGGCCATCAACACGCTGCCGGCCATTGTCGCCGACGGCATGGCAACAGAATGTGAGAGCGGGAATGCGCAGTAAATTTGAGCGCGCGAATGAAAAAATCCCGCCATGAAGGCGGGATTCTTATGCCGCTGAAAGTCGCTATTACGACGGGAACAGCTCGGACAGTTTCATCGACAGCATCATGTCGCCTTCAACGCGCAGCTTGCCGCCCATGAAAGCCTGCATGCCGTCGGTTTCGCCGCTGACGATACCTTTAAGGGTTTCGCTATCCAGTACCAGCGTGCAGTTGGCGTCCGGGTTCTCGCCTTCCTGGATATCGCAGGTGCCGTCTTTGACGATCAGCGAGTACTGCTTGTCTTCGTCAGTGATGTTGAAACCGAAAACCAGATCCAGACCGGCAGCAGCGGCTGGGTTGAACTTGGCTTGCATTGCTTTTACGGCATCGGCTACGGAGGTCATGGTTCGATCCTTATGAGGTTGATTACAGCAAGGTTCACAGTTAACCGGACTCAACGGAAAGTGATGAGTTCCGGTGCCTTCAACAGCTGCAGGTGTGCATGACTGTTAAAGGAAGCCAAAGCCACCTCGCGACCGCGGAACTTCAACTGGTTGAGCGAGGTGTTGACGATTTGCCAGTTCAATTCAAAGGCCTGTCTGGCAGGCATTTGCGTAATGAGGTGGAGCAGGGCGGTGATGGTGCCGCCGGAGGTGAACACGGCGATTTTCTGTTTGTCGCCAGCCTGTTCAAGAATTCGCTGCAGTCCGGCCTGAACCCGTTCGACGAAACCCAGCCAGCTTTCCAGCCCCGGCGTGTCAAAAGTGCCGGCCAGCCAGCGCTCGATGATCAAGGCGAAAATCCGTTGGAATTCGCCACGGTTCTGTGCGGCGTTGCGCAGGATGTCGAGGGCTTCCGGCTCGTCCGCGAGCATGTCCGGGAGCAGCGCGCGAATGACCGCGTCGGCATCGAATTCGTTGAACGCAGAATCGGTTTCCAGGGTCGGCACCGGCAGGCCTTTGGCGGCGTATTGCGCCAGCGCGCTGGTGGCCGTGTGCTGTTGGCGACGCAGGTCACCGGCGAGGCAGCGATCGAAGCTGATGCCCAGTTCAGCGAGGTGCTGACCGAGGATTTCTGCCTGACGCACACCGGTCGGCGACAGGACGTCATAGTCGTCTGCACCAAAGGAGGCCTGGCCATGTCGTATCAAGTAGATGCTGCCCACGTCCGCGTCATCCCGGTACGTTGAAGGTTGTGGCGAGGTTATGAGGATGACGGGTAGCTGTCAATGAAAAAACATACGCTTGTTTGAAATGCCCGTTACAGGGGTGTTGCCAGAGGTTTCACGGCTGGCCGACAAGCCGACGCATGGGTATGCTGGAGCCATCCCGCGTGTGTCTCACATCCGCGCATCGTTTAAGGAGTCTTTGTGGAGTTTTTCACCGAATACGCCAGCTTCCTGGCCAAGACCGTCACCCTGGTAGTCGCCATTCTGGTGGTGCTTGCCAGTTTTGCCGCATTGCGCAGCAAGGGCCGGCGCAAATCGGCCGGTCAGTTGCAGGTCAGCAAACTCAATGATTTCTACAAGGGCCTGCGTGAGCGCCTGGAGCAGACGTTGCTCGACAAGGATCAGCTCAAGGCTTTGCGCAAAGGCGAAGCCAAGTCCGAAAAAAGCGCGAAAAAGCAGAAGAAACAACCTGACGCCAAATCCCGCGTATTCGTCCTCGATTTCGACGGCGACATCAAAGCTTCCGCCACCGAAAGCCTGCGCCATGAAATCACCGCACTGCTGACGCTCGCCACGCCAAAGGACGAAGTGGTCCTGCGTCTGGAAAGCGGTGGCGGCATGGTTCACAGCTACGGTCTGGCATCCTCGCAACTGGCGCGGATCCGTGAAGCCGGCGTGCCGTTGACGGTGTGCATCGACAAGGTCGCGGCCAGCGGCGGCTACATGATGGCGTGCATCGGCGAGAAGATCATCAGCGCGCCGTTCGCGATTCTTGGTTCGATCGGCGTGGTTGCACAGTTGCCCAACGTCAACCGCTTGCTGAAGAAGCACGACATCGACTTTGAAGTACTGACCGCCGGCGAGTACAAACGCACCCTGACCGTGTTTGGCGAAAACACCGAGAAGGGCCGGGAGAAGTTTCAGGAAGACCTGGACATCACCCATCAACTGTTCAAGAACTTCGTGGCCCGCTATCGCCCGCAACTGGCGATTGACGATGTGGCCACCGGTGAAGTCTGGCTCGGCGTCGCGGCGCTGGATAAACAACTGGTCGATGAACTAAAGACCAGTGATGAATACCTGGCCGACCGGGCGAAAAAAGCCGAGGTCTACCACCTGCACTACGCCGAGCGCAAAAGCCTGCAGGAACGTATTGGCATGGCCGCCAGCGGCTCGGTCGACCGCGTACTGCTGAGCTGGTGGAGTCGTCTGACCCAGCAGCGCTTCTGGTAATTCGAGCAGGCATAAAAAAACGCCGGTCACATGACCGGCGTTTTTTTGTCCGCAGCAAACCTTCAGCGGCGACGGAACAGCGGCAGCGGTTCGTCGGTGGCGGCCTGATAGGTCACCGAAAAGTCCTTGAGACCTTCCAAAGCTTCGTACGGGTCTTTGTCCGCACGCACGGCAAAGGCGTCGAAACCACAGCGGTGCATGTAGAACAGCTGATCGCGCAGCACGTCACCAATCGCCCGCAGTTCACCTTTGAAACCGTAACGGTCGCGCAGCAGGCGGGCGTTGGAGTAGTTGCGGCCGTCAGTGAACGCCGGGAAGTTCAGGGCAATCACCTGGAACTCGGCGACGTCTTCACCGATTTCCTCGGCTTCTTCGTCGGCGTCCAGCCAGACACCCAGGCCACCGTCGCGAGCCTTGAGCATGCGACTGTGTTCACGCCACAGTTGCAGCGGCACGATCAGGTCGTCGCAGTTGCTGATCTCGTCGATGTTGAAATCCTTGGGCAGCAAGTGCCAGGTTTCGTCGACAACCGCGTTGTTCTTAATGATTCGCTGCATAGACGCGTTCCTTGAAGAGGTCGATGCCAATACGCTGGTAGGTGTCGATGAAGCGCTCGTCTTCAGTACGTTGTTCAACGTACACGTCGATCAGCTTCGAGATCACGTCAGGCATGGCTTCCTGAGCGAAGGACGGGCCGAGGATCTTGCCCAGGCTCGCATCACGGCTGGCACTGCCGCCGAGGGAAACCTGATAGAACTCTTCGCCTTTCTTGTCCACCCCGAGGATGCCGATGTGGCCGACGTGGTGGTGACCACAAGCGTTCATGCAACCGGAGATGTTCAGGTCCAGTTCACCGATGTCGAACAGGTAGTCGAGGTCGTCGAAGCGACGCTGGATCGACTCGGCAATCGGGATCGACTTGGCGTTGGCCAGCGAGCAGAAATCACCGCCAGGGCAGCAGATGATGTCGGTCAGCAAGCCGATGTTAGGCGTGGCGAAACCGCCTTCACGCAGCTCACCCCACAGGGCAAACAACTGGCTTTGCTCGACGTCGGCAAGAATGATGTTCTGCTCGTGCGAGGTGCGCAGCTGACCGAAGCTGTAGCGGTCGGCCAGATCGGCGACGGCGTCGAGCTGCTTGTCGGTGATGTCGCCCGGGGCAACGCCGGTCGGCTTCAGCGACAGGGTCACGGCCACGTAGCCCGGCTTTTTGTGCGCCAGGGTGTTGCGGGTGCGCCAACGGGCGAAACCCGGATGCTCTTTGTCCAGCTCGGCCAGTTGCGCGGTCTGGCTGTCCAGCGCCTTGTAGTCCGGATCGACGAAGTGCTTGGCGACGCGATGCAGTTCAGCCTCGGTCAAAGTGGTCTGGCCACCGCGCAGGTGTTCCATTTCCGCATCGACTTTCTGTGCGAACACTTCCGGCGTGAGGGCTTTGACGAGGATCTTGATCCGCGCCTTGTATTTGTTGTCGCGACGGCCGTAGCGGTTGTACACGCGCAGGATGGCGTCGAGGTAGCTCAACAGGTCCTGCCACGGCAGGAATTCGTTGATGAACGCGCCTACCACCGGAGTACGACCGAGGCCGCCACCGACCAGCACGCGGAAGCCCAGTTCGCCAGCGGCGTTGTGCACCGGCTCAAGGCCGATGTCGTGAACTTCAATGGCCGCACGGTCAGCGGTCGAACCGTTGACGGCGATCTTGAACTTACGCGGCAGGTAGGCGAATTCCGGGTGGAACGTGGTCCACTGACGGACGATCTCGCACCATGGGCGCGGATCAATCACTTCGTCGGCAGCGACACCGGCGAACTGGTCGGTGGTGACGTTGCGCAGGCAGTTGCCGCTGGTCTGGATCGCGTGCATCTGCACGGTGGCCAGTTCAGCCAGAATATCCGGGATGTCTTCCACCGCCGGCCAGTTGAACTGCACGTTCTGCCGCGTACTGATGTGGGCGTAGCCCTTGTCGTAGTCGCGGGCAATCTTGGCCATCATGCGCACCTGACGCGAAGTCAGCTGGCCGTAAGGCACCGCCACACGCAACATCGGCGCGAAGCGCTGGATGTACAGGCCATTTTGCAGGCGCAGGGGGCGGAATTCTTCTTCGCTCAGCTCACCTGCCAGATAGCGTCGGGTCTGATCACGGAACTGCTTGACGCGGTCCTCGATGATCCGCTGATCGTACTCGTCGTATACGTACATATAAGTCCTGTTCTCAGGCTTGGGCCATTCGGAGTAGCACTGCGTTTTCGCTTGCTGGAGTCCGATTGTGCCTCTGCAATTCTGCGCGCACGGCCGCGCACTCCCTAACGGAGCCGGGGCAATATACCCGTTTGCAGTTATGCGCAAAAGTGATGTTTGAGTATATGTAAAGAACCAAATCGCCTAACGAGAATGGCTGTCAACTAACCCACATTTGTCGTGCGGACAATCATCGTCTTAACTGTGGTCGAGTCTTTCTGCAATCACCGACAAAACCGACAAGAGGCGATGCAATGAGCAATCCGACCAAGGCAAGAAAAAGCGACAGCAGTGTCGATGCGTGGGCCATTTTGTTCCTGATCATTCTCGTAGTAGGGACAGCGGTATTCTGGGTCAGTCATCAGTAAACGACCCATCCGGGCCCGCTTCCGACAGATTGTCGGACAAAAAACGGGATCAGGCATCAATAGCCGGTGGAACGAGGGCTATAATGCGCGGCCATTTTTCCTTGGGCCTGGATGCTTCATGTTCAAGTTTGTCCACATCAGTCTTCTGTTGTTCGGCGCGCTGTTTCAGACCAGCGCGCGGGCAGAGTCTGTGCTGTTTTTGAATCCGGGCTCGACGCAGGAAGCGTTCTGGGTCAGCTATTCGCAGTTCATGCAGGCGGCCGCCCATGATCTGGGCATCGATCTGCAGATTCTCTATTCCCAACGTCAGCCCGAACTGACCCTGGCTCAGGCGCGCATCGCGTTGCAGGGGCCGAATCGTCCCGAGTACCTGGTGTTCGTCAACGAACAATACGTCGCCCCGCAAATTCTGCGTCTGGCCGAGAACAGCGGCGTGAAGCTGTTTATGGTCAACGCGGCGCTGACACCTGACCAGCAAGCGCTGGTCGGTGAGCGGAACGACCGCATCGGCAGCCTGGTGCCGAACGACGAGGAGGGCGGTTACCTGATGATGAAGGAACTGATCCGCCTGCACCCGCCGACGCCCGCTGCTGAGCCGATTGAAGTGTTGGCGTTCTCCGGGTTGAAGGTCACCCCCTCGGCACAATTGCGCGAGCGCGGCATGCAGCGGGCGTTGGCCGAACACCCACAGATGCGTCTGCGCCAATTGGTCTACAGCGGCTGGACCCAAGAGCGCGCCTATGAGCAGGCCAAACAGCTGTTTGCCCGCTACCCGAAGGTGTCGCTGGTGTGGTCGGCCAATGATGAAATGGCCTTCGGCGCGATGCGCGCTTACGCCGAGAGCGGCAAAGTCCCCGGCAAAGATGCCTTGTTCAGTGCAGTCAATACCTCACCGGCGGCCTTGCAGGCGTTGGTTGACGGGCGTTTGAGCGCGCTGGTCGGCGGGCATTTCACCCTGGGCGGCTGGGCGTTGGTCGAGTTGCATGATGTTGAGCAGGGCGTCGATTTGAATCATTACGGCGGCCGTGACCGGCAAATTCCCTTGTTGCAATTGATCGACAAAGCGCACGCCCGGCAAATGCTGGCCATGGGCACGTCGCCTGACTACGGCGTGAATTTCCGCAAGCTCTCGGCCAAAGGGCAACCGGCGTCGTATCGCTACCCGTTCACCTTGCAGACCCTGATGCGCTGACCGCGTCAGACCCCGGCGAAATGCAGCACCAGTTTGACGATGGCAAACAGCGTCAGCGCAAACACCGCCGTGAACAGAATGCCCAGCATCACGAAATGGCTGGGTTTGCCATGGGTGAAGTCCCTTGCCCGGTTCTTGCCGCTCTGCACCCCGAACGCCGCCGCCATCACGCTGTGCAGCATCTGCCAGAAGGTCGGCGGTTTGTTGTCGACTGGATCGTCCATAAATCCCTCTTCGAAAGTCGTGCCTTACAAGCATAGTCAACATACGCGCATGCGCCTGAGGTGGCCGCCCAGACATATCGTTACAACTGCGTCATGGCGCGATAACTATGTACCGCAGAGGCGTTCGCCCGGGATGGTCTGCTGACGCTCCATTTACAGGAGCGATGTATGTCCCCCGATTCCAGCCCCCAGCAGGTCAACGACAAACCAGCCAAACCTGTGGTCACGGGCAGTCTCCACGCTGAGTATCTCGAAGGCGCGGTTCCGCAATGGCTGGTCGACGCTGCTGCGCAAAGGAAGGATGAGATCAGACAGGCCAGGCCAGTGATACCGGCCTGGTACAGACAAGCGTCGTCGCAGCAACGCCAGGCGCTGGACAGCAGTTTCAGGAACAGTGTCCTGGCCCAGTCTGCACTGGACAAAACAATGTCTCCGCTCAAGGACATCGACGCGTTTGCCCGCCCGCTACTGACGCAAGCGCTGGAAGAACGCTGCAAGGTCACTGTCGATGTCGACAAGACGTTCCTCAGCCTCCGGCGTTCTTTGACCATGGGTATTTTCAGTGTGGAAATCGGCTCGTTCGAAGTCTTGAACCTGACGATGCTTCAGGCTGCACTGCACAATTTCGAAATCCGCGAATGCCTGCCCGGTGCCTTTCACGACAGTTCGGGTTTTGAGGAAGAAACCACCACGGCCGGTACTTTTGCGCCCGTAACGGTCAACCTGACCGTCATGGAGTTTCTGCGTTTGTGCCGTCATCTGGATCTTGGCGCGAAGTACCAGGCGTATCTCAAGGCGTTTTTCCACACTGCCGACCCAGACCTGGCAAAGACATTGCGCACGCAGTTCATTGCCAGCCAGAAAGCCGCCATGCGGGCGGCGGCCGAGCAAGCGTTGCTGACCAAGGATATTCGGCCTGAGGAACACGCGATGATCGTCTCGGTCATCGACGGTGAAAAACATCCTGAGGTGAGCGGCAGGCAGGTCTGGTTTCACGATTTGAGTCTGATGCGGCACAGACTGACCGGCTGCGTCGCTTTTGCTATTGGCCAGAGGCGTCGCGCCCCTGAAGCAGTCATTGTCTACGTGCCCAATGATCCCGAGCATCCGCTGAAGCGCTACACCGGGACGCAAATGGAGGAGACGTTCAAGCGCCGATTGACCGCCCGGGATACACAAGCGGAGCAGAGTGCCGGGCCGACGCCGTACCAGCAGTTCATCAGCCAGTTCCTGGATTATGACCAGCGCCCTTACTATTTCAGTCAGTTCGTGCGCGAGTCAGCCGATTCGCCGCCGAATATCATTTCGTCGCCCTGGCGCAGAGTTCCGGCGGCATTCGGTATGTTGTCGGCTTTTGTCGATTTCAAGGAGTTGCCACCTGAGTACCCGCCAATGGAACCAGAGCCTGACCCTTATATTGCCGTCTCGATCATGGCGCACAATGAGCGCGATCCATGGGCTGAAAACAGCGACCTCTGGGCCAGGCTCTATACGCAGCATTGCGAAAAAGTGCTGGCCGATGCCCGTAGTCATGCGGTGCCGTCGAGTGACATCGACGCCAAGGTGCGCGATGCAAAACTTGCGGCCCTGCTGCAAGTCGGGCTGCTGGTGCTCAACCTGGTGTCCATGTTCGTGCCGGTACTCGGCGAGGTCATGCTGGCGATCATGGCGGGGCAACTGCTGTACGAAACCTTCGAGGGCGCGCTCGAATGGAGTGAGGGCGACAAGCACGCAGCCAAGGCGCATTTGATCGATGTCGCGGAAAACCTCGCACTCCTCGGTGTAATGAGCGCCGCCGGGGCAGGTCTCCGCAAGCTCGGCGCGGTCAAGCCGGAGCCGGTGATCGAGGACTTGCACCCGGTGACCTTGCCCAACGGCGAAACACGCCTGTGGAACCCAGACCTCAGCAGCTACCAGCAAGACATCAGCTTGAGTGACGCGACCGGGCCGGATCAGTCGGGCCGGTATCAACTCGACGGCAAGACTTACCTGCGTCAGGGCGAAAAGGTCTACGAGCTGATTGTCGATCCGAGCACAGCGCAGTGGCGGATCAAACATCCCGCTGAGCCCAACGCTTACCGGCCAGTGCTGCAACACAATGGCCAGGGTGCCTGGCGCCATACGCTGGAACAACCGATGAGCTGGAATCGCCTGACGCTGTTGCGGCGCATGGGGCATGTGACCGATGGGCTCTCTGATGAAATGTTGCTGACGCTGGCCGAGGTCAGCGGCGTCAGCGAAAACAGCTTACGCAAGATGCACCTGGATCACGCGTCCGCGCCGCCCGAGTTGCGCGACGCCCTGCGCTTGTTCAAAGCTGATGCACAAGCCGTGCAAATGATCGAGCAATTGCGCGGCGCGACACCGATTGATGACCGTTATTTGCTGGCTTTGCCGCTGGTCACGCAAATGCCGCGCTGGCCCTACGATCGGGTATTGGAGGTCTTCGCCGGCCCCGAGCTGTCAGGGCCGTCGATTCGCTATGGCAGCGAAAAAGTCGTGCCCGGAGTCAGCATCAAGCCAGCGATCCAGCTCACGCGCACACAGGTGCTGAATGGGCAAATGCCCGAACGGATTCTTGCGGCACTGGAAGAGAATGAGATCAACTATTTGCTTGGCAGGGAAACCGCGCAATTTCGTGTAGCGCGGCCCGAGGCGTTCGGCCAGCAGCTGACGGAGCATGTTTATACGCGCCAGGCTTCGATTGTTGACAGCCTGTACCGCAGCAGTGAGCCGGACAGTGTTCGCCTGAGTATCCTGCGGCGCGAAACGCCTGGTCTGAGCGAGGCCGCGGCGCAGGATGTGCTCGATCACGCCACACCGGCGGAACGGGTGCGCCTGGACACAACCAGGCGGGCACCGCTGAACATGCTTGAAGAAGCGCGCTGGCATGCCGGTCGCGGCCGCCAGACGCGCGCATTTGCCGGTTTGCACAGCGAAAACCTCGCGTCGGCGGATAGCCGCCGCCTCGCCTTACACGCGATGTCAAAGTTACCGGGCTGGCCGCAGTCGTTACGTCTGGAAATTCGCGCGGGCAGTCCGACTGGCGCATTGCTCGACAGCCTCGGTGAAAACACCGCGGCCAACCGAAAATATCTAATCAAGGACGGGCTCTTCTACCAGGCCTTCGACGACCGAGGGCAACCGCTCAACAGCACGCCCAGACCGGCTGACAGCTTTTACCGCGCGATTATGCGCGTGCTGCCCGATGACAATGCCGCCGCGATGGGATTGAGCGATGGCAGCCGAAGTCATGCGTTGCAGCGCAAGGTTATCGAGTCTGCGTTCAAGCACCGTGAGGGCGTTGCGCAATTGCTGGCGCCACAGGCCAAGCGGTTCAAAGCACCGAGCCGAATCGGCGCCACGCTGAAGGGCTATTACGCGAGCGGGCGTGGCTCCGGCCTGCTTCCCTCGCTTTGGGTGCGGGTGATGGAGCTCTATCCGGGCCCGCAACAGGCGGAGGCATTTCTCCAGCAGCAACGTGGCCGGACCGACCAGCAAATCTTCTCGGTGCTGCAGATGCGCCAACGTGAGTGGGAAGGGCTCAACGCTGCGCTTGACCAGTGGCAGGCCGGTCCGTCCGGCAGCGAGGCTGCACAGGGCAGGGCGCGGTTTGCCCAGGCCGTGCGCGACGCATGGCGCAATGCGCCGCTCGCCGCGCAGGTTCCGGACGCGGCACGCTTGGCGCTGGTGTGTGATGCGCCGTTGCCAGAGCTGAACACTTCTTTTGCTCACATACGTGAGCTGTCGGTGGCTGGCAGCGGCTTGACGGACGCCAATGCGGATGCCTTTCTGGCGCAATTTCCCGAGGTGACCCATCTGTCGATAGGCAACCTTGAGCGTGGTCTGGAATATCTATCGTCCAGAACCCGGCCGCTCACTTCAGTGCCGTCGGCGGTCGCCCGGTTGCCCCGGCTTGTCAGTCTGCGCTTTTCCACCCATGCGCCAGCACTGGCAGCGGACTTTCCGGCAACGCTGGGTACGCTTACGTCGCTGGAAACGCTACATCTCGACTATGCCGGCTTCGACGCCAGAAGCCTGCATGCGCTGGATCTGAGCCCTTTGCGGCACTTGCGCTCCTTGCGCATCGACGCGCCCTATGCGTTATGGCAATGGCCGGCGTACGTCGAGCGGCTCGCGCAACTGGAACGTCTGGATCTGACGCACAGCGCGATACGCGCGTTGCCCGAATCCCTGTATAGCGGACAAGAGCGGCTCTGGGCCGGACTGTCGCTGGACTGGGCGGCGCTGGCTCCGGCGCAGTTCATGCGTGCTTACGAATATGTCCGCAACTACTCCGGTGAACTCGGCCATCTGGTCGATCTGAATCAGATGGTCAGCCAGTATTGCCGGGCGGAGCTGGACTTCATGGCGACCTTGCCCGATCCGCTCGATCCCTTACCGGCAAGCTTCGATGCCGCATGGACAACGCCCGAGGCGAGAATGACGGCGATTGCCCGGCTCAGGGCTGAACACGACGCAATCTTTGCCCAATTTCATATGCCGGCGCATCCGCAGGCGATGCGCTTTGCAGGGCTTCGCTGGCAATGGGCAACGGGGCGCAACGCGGGGACTTTACGCGCCCTCAAGCAAAGCTGGAATGCCGCCATCCGCCAACGTTATGGCGTGCCCGGTGACATTGCCACGTTCGAATTGCCTGTATCGAGAGTGGGGCTGATTGAACAGGCAGGCATGGAGCAGATCATCGAATTGCCAGCATTGCCCGCCGACAGCTTTGCCCATGTCCGCACGCTGCGCCTGGGGCAACTGGACGTTCCCGTCGAACAGGCGCGCGCCTTTATCCGGGGGTTCAGTGCAACCGAAACGCTGGTCATGACGGGGAACAACTTCACCGAGTTGCCGTTCGCTGCCGCTGATCTGCCAGCGTTGAGACAACTCGACGTATCGGCCAACAGCATCGTGATCACTCCGGCAGTGCAGGCACAATTCAATGGCTTGCAACGACTCGGCAGCCTGAACCTGCAAGCAAACCCGCTGGGCCAACTGGATGTAAGCGCCTTCAGCCACCTTCAGGCGCTGAACCTCAGAGCAACGCGGTTGCAAGCCTGGCCTGCCGGTGCCGAGCGTCTCGAGCGGTTGTACTGGCTCGACTTGCGTGACAACGCGATCGCAGCGCTCCCGCCACAAGCCTTGGCCGATCCGCACGCGCTGATGAAAGTCAATCTGAGCGGCAATGCTTTCAGTCCTGCCGGTGAGGTTGCCCTGAACGCCGCGTTGCAGCGCATCGAACACAGCTTTGTGTTACCCGAAGGCACACTCGCACGTTTTGCCGAGGAGCCCGTCCCGGACAACATTTTGCCGAGCCAGTCGGGCTGGTCGTTGACGAGCTTGTTATTGAAGCTTCCCGAACAGCGTATCGCATCCCCGGGCGAAGCCGGGAGACTGGCGGATCTGCAGCGCCTGCATCCGGGCATGACGCAGGAGCGCGCCGTGCAGGTATTGCAGAACCTGCGTGAAACAGGATTGAACAGTGGGCAAATAGATGTGCAGATCGCTCAATGGCATCAGGCTTGCGAAGGGCTGACCCGGCAGTTGAATGGCTGGCTGTTTACGCGGGGTGTACCCACAGGCGAGCGCCGAGTGTCTGCGCAAAGCCGTTCCCGCGCGGCGGTACGTATCCGCGAAGCCTGGCGTGCGGGACTCGGACATAGCCCCGGTGCAGAAGGGCTGACACTTGGCCTTGAGGGCTTGCAGACTGGCGACTTGCCAAGCCTGATTGTGCCGCTTGCGATCGTCACCACGCTGGATCTGAGTGGTGTGGGTATGACCTCCGCCGGCGCATCCGGTTTTCTGGGAGCCTTTGCCAATCTCAGGACATTGAGACTGAGTGGCAATGGGCTGACGGCTGTTCCAGAGCCACTGCTGCACATGAGTCAGCTGGAACGTCTGGAAATGCAATATTGCGACCTGTCCAGCGCCACCAGCGTCTATCCGTTGCTCGGTAGTATCCGGTTGCGCTGGCTCGACCTCAGTTATAACGAACTTCAGGTTTTCAACCCGCCTGGATCAGGTGCTGTCGAAACGCTTGATCTGCGCTTCAACCAGCTGATTGATTGGCCCGGTGGAGTACTCGAGGCGCCAAACCTGCGGACGTTGAACCTCAGTGGCAACGACATTACCGAGATTCCCGATGAACTCTTCGACGGTAGTCACGCGCAACTGATCGCGGGCACGGACTTGTCGGAGAACACAGAACTGTCACTTCACGCGTTACAGCGACTCAGATTCCAAAGCCGCGTCAACCACGCTCCAGAGATACTGGGCATTGCGCGTGAGGACATTGACGGCATGATTGACGCGCACGTCTTCGGCATCGACGAAAGTGGTTTTTCAGAGTCGGGCAGTGACAGCAACGGTTCTGCTGAGAGGGCTGTCGGCGTTGATATATATGCCGTGGTGGCGCCCGTCGAACCCGTCTCTAATCCGGCTCTGGCTATATCGCCTGAAGCATTGAATCCCTGGCTTGCGGGTGCTCCGCCGGCATTGGCCACCACGCGAACAACCCTTTGGACGCGGTTGGCGGAAGAGCCGAATCACGAGCGCTTTTTTCAGCTGATCTACCTGTTGCGTTATGCCCAGGACTTCCGGATTGCGCGCGCCGAACTGACCCATCGATTGTGGCGTGTCATGGAGGCTGCCAGTGAGAACAGCGAACTGCGCGAATTGATGTTCCACAACGCCGAGACGCACGGTGCGTGTCCGGATGGCCGAATCCTGACGTTCAGCGAGCTGGAGGTTCGCGCTTATGAATACACCGCACTGCGCGATATTCCGCACGACCGCCCGGATCTTCGCGGGCGAGCCTTGCTCGATCTGACTCGGCGGTTGTTTCGACTGGAACGGGTTGACAGGCTGGCAGAAGTCGCCGGACGCCATCAAGACCGGGCGCAAATCCGCCTGCGTTACCGGCTTGGCATGACTCGCGGCTGGCGGGACGGGCTGGAGTTGCCGGGTCAGCCAGAACACTCGCTATACGACACGCCGATCAGCGGGCAGCGCTTGATCAATGCCCGGGCTGCGGTATTGGCGGATGAGGCGTCCAGCCTGTTTCTGGACGATCTGATTTCGCGTGACTACTGGAGCCGTTACCTGAAAGATATTTACCCTGACGTTTTCGACGAACTGGAACGCAACGCCACACAACGCCTGGAAGAGGTCGAGGACGCCCATCCGGACAAACACGGCGATGAAGCGTCGCGCGAGCGCTATCTAGAGGCCATGAACCTGCTGGAGATCGAGTTGGCGCTGGCACGCGCCGACAGGCTGAAGGAACTGTCCCGAACGGAATTGCAAAAGCTGGCGACGGTGGTTATCGATGCACCACCCGCGCCATCGTCACCGCAACCGGGGCCCTCAAGACGCCAATGAAGGCCTGAACGGACCTGGGACTGCGCTCCCAGGTCCGTGGCGGGTTTCAGTTGTCGTAGCCGAGGTTCGGCGCCAGCCAGCGCTCGGTCACGCTCAGCTCCTGGCCTTTGCGCGAGGTGTAGCTTTGCACCTGATCCTTGTCGACCTTGCCCACGGCGAAGTACTGCGCTTGCGGGTGGGCGAAGTACCAGCCGCTGACCGCAGCCGCCGGGAACATCGCGTAGTGTTCGGTGAGGAACACACCACTGCGACCGGCGCGCATTTCTTCGGCTTCCGGATCGAGCAAGGCGAACAGCGCCGCTTTCTCGGTGTGATCCGGGCACGCCGGGTAACCCGGAGCAGGGCGGATGCCGCTGTATTGCTCTTTGATCAGCGCGTCGTTATCGAGCACTTCGTCCTTGGCATAACCCCAGTGCTCTTTACGCACTTGCTGGTGCAGCCACTCGGCGCAGGCCTCGGCCAAACGGTCGGCCAGGGCTTTGACCATGATCGAGTTGTAGTCGTCGCCAGCGTCTTGATAAGCCTTGGCCACTTCTTCGGCGCCGATGCCAGCGGTGGTGATGAAACCACCGACGTAGTCGGTCACTTCACTGTCCTTCGGCGCTACGAAGTCGGCCAGCGAGAAGTTTGGTTTGCCGTCGGTCTTGATGATCTGCTGGCGCAGGTGATGCAGCTTGGCCAATGGCTTGCCGTCATCGCCGTACAGCTCGATGTCGTCGTCATGTACTTGATTGGCCGGCCAGAAGCCGAACACCGCACGGGCGCTGATCAGCTTCTCGTCGATCAGCTTGGCGAGCATTTCCTGCGCGTCCTTGTACAACGCGGTGGCGGCCTCACCGACCACTTCGTCTTCAAGGATGCGCGGGAACTTGCCAGCCAGGTCCCAAGAGATAAAGAACGGCGTCCAGTCGATGTATTCGGCCAAGACCTTGAGGTCGATGTTGTCCAGTACCTTGCTGCCGGTGAAGGACGGTTTGACCGGCTGATAATTGGCCCAGTCGAACTGTGGCTTCTTGGCGATGGCCGCTGCGTAGCTCAGGCGCTCGGTGCGGGCGCTGCGGTTCGAGGTACGTTCGCGCACATCGATGTATTCCAGACGCGTCTTTTCGACGAAACCGGCCTTCAATTCTTTCGACAGCAACTGCGTCGCCACGCCCACTGCACGGGAGGCGTCGGTCACGTAGACCACGGCATCGTTGCTGTACTTCGGCTCGATCTTCACCGCCGTGTGCGCTTTGGAAGTGGTCGCGCCACCGATCATCAGCGGCAGGTGAAAGTCCTGGCGCTGCATTTCACGGGCAACGTGAACCATTTCGTCCAGCGACGGCGTGATCAGGCCGGAGAGACCGATGATGTCGCATTTCTGTTCTTTGGCGACCTGCAGAATCTTCTCCGCCGGGACCATCACGCCAAGGTCGACGATGTCATAGCCGTTGCAACCAAGTACCACACCGACAATGTTTTTGCCGATGTCGTGCACGTCGCCTTTCACGGTTGCCATGAGGATCTTGCCTTTGGCTTCCGGCTTGTCGCCTTTTTCCAGTTCGATGAACGGGATCAAGTGCGCCACCGCCTGCTTCATCACTCGCGCGGATTTCACCACTTGCGGGAGGAACATTTTGCCGGCGCCGAACAGGTCGCCGACGATGTTCATGCCGGACATCAGCGGGCCTTCGATCACTTCGATTGGGCGGGCGAACGACTGGCGCGACTCTTCGGTGTCTTCAACGATGTGCGTGGTGATGCCTTTGACCAGCGCATGCTCCAGACGCTTGTTGACCTCCCAGCTACGCCACTCTTCGGTCTCGGCTTCCTTGACGCTGCCGTCGCCCTTGTACTTGTCGGCGATGGCGAGGAGGGCGTCGGTGCCTTCTGGCGTGCGGTTGAGAATCACATCTTCCACGGCGTCGCGCAGTTCCTGCGGGATCTGGTCGTAGATCTCCAACTGCCCGGCGTTGACGATGCCCATGGTCAGGCCCGCGCGGATCGCGTACAGCAGGAACACCGAGTGGATCGCCTCACGCACCGGGTTGTTGCCACGGAACGAGAATGACACGTTGGACACGCCGCCCGAGGTCAGCGCATACGGCAGTTCGTCGCGGATGTAGGCGCAGGCGTTGATGAAGTCCACTGCGTAGTTGTTGTGTTCTTCAATACCGGTGGCGACGGCGAAGATGTTCGGGTCGAAGATGATGTCTTCCGGCGGGAAGCCGACTTCGTTGACCAGAATGTCGTAGGAGCGTTTGCAGATTTCTTTCTTGCGCGCTTCGGTGTCGGCCTGGCCAGCTTCGTCAAACGCCATCACCACCACGGCCGCGCCGTAGCGTTTGCACAGCTTGGCGTGATGGATGAACTGCTCGACGCCTTCTTTCATGCTGATCGAGTTGACGATGCCCTTGCCCTGAATGCACTTGAGGCCGGCTTCGATCACTTCCCATTTCGACGAGTCGATCATGATCGGCACGCGGGAGATGTCCGGTTCACCGGCGATCAGATTGAGGAAGGTCACCATGGCCTTCTTCGAATCGAGCATCCCTTCGTCCATGTTGATGTCGATCACCTGCGCGCCGGCCTCGACCTGTTGCAGGGCGACTTCGAGGGCTTCGGTGTAGTTGTCTTCACGGATCAGACGGGCGAACTTGGCCGAACCGGTGATGTTGGTACGCTCGCCAACGTTCACGAACAGCGAGTTGCGATCGATGGTGAACGGCTCCAGACCCGAGAGGCGGCAGGCCTTCGGAATGTCCGGAATCTGACGCGGCGCGTAACCGGCGACGGCTTTGGCGATGGCTTCGATGTGCCCCGGGGTGGTGCCGCAGCAACCGCCGACGATGTTGAGGAAGCCGCTCTGGGCGAATTCTTCGATGACTTTGGCGGTTTGCGACGGCAGTTCGTCGTACTCGCCAAACTCGTTCGGCAGGCCGGCGTTCGGGTGCGCGGAAACGTGGGTGCTGGCCTTGTTCGACAGCTCTTCCAGGTACGGACGCAGCTCACTGGCGCCGAGCGCACAGTTAAGACCAACGGAGATTGGCTTGGCGTGCGCCACCGAGTTCCAGAACGCTTCGGTGGTTTGCCCCGACAGGGTCCGGCCGGAGGCGTCAGTGATCGTGCCGGAAATCATGATCGGCAGTTCGATGTGCAGCTCTTCGAACACGCCTTGCACGGCGAAGATCGCCGCTTTGGCGTTGAGGGTGTCGAAAATGGTTTCGATCAGGATCAGATCCGCGCCGCCTTCGATCAGGCCTTTGGTGGCTTCGGTGTAGTTTTCCACCAGTTCATCAAAGGTGACGTTGCGGTAGCCCGGGTTGTTGACGTCGGGCGACAGCGAGCAGGTGCGGCTGGTCGGGCCGAGCACGCCGGCGACGAAGCGCGGCTTGGCCGGGTTCTCGGCGGTCTTGGCGTCAGCGACCTTGCGGGCCAGACGTGCGCCTTCTACGTTTAGCTCGTAGGCCAGTTCTTCCATGCCGTAGTCGGCCATGGAAATACGCGTGGCGTTGAACGTGTTGGTTTCGAGGATGTCGGCGCCGGCATCCAGATAGGCTTTCTCGATGCCGCCGATCACGTCCGGACGGGTGATGACCAGCAGGTCGTTGTTGCCCTTGACGTCACTCGGCCAGTCGGCGAAGCGTTTGCCGCGATAGTCCTGCTCTTCGAGCTTGTAGCTCTGGATCATCGTGCCCATACCGCCATCGAGTATCAGGATGCGCTCTTTGAGAGCTTGCTTGAGAGCTTGAAGGCGGACGCTGCGATCGGACATTTGGACTACTCGGAAAGACCATTACGAAGGAGCGGGATCATAGCAAACCTGTGCGCTTTTAGAGCATGTTGGGCTTTTGCATGAATATCGCTCATGTTGGTACGAGCGTCATACTGTAGAATCGCGGCGTTTTTTTCAGGATCGGGATCAAGGGCATGTCGTACCGCGTCATCAGCATTTTTTTGCTGCTTTTAAGCTGGGGCGCCGTTGCGCAGGAACCCACGATCTCGTATAGCCGTGATATCCAACCGATCTTCACCGAGAAGTGCGTGGCCTGCCATGCGTGTTATGACTCGGCCTGCCAGTTGAATCTGGGCAGCGGTGAGGGCGCGGCCCGTGGTGCGAGCAAAATGCCGGTCTACGACGGCGAGCGCACACAAGCGGCACCCACCACCCGACTGTTTTACGATGCCTTCGGTAAACGTGCCTGGCAGCAAAAAGACTTCTATTCGGTGCTCGATGCCCAAGGCAGCCAGGCTGCGCTGATGGCGCGCATGCTAGAACTTGGACACAAGACGCCACTGACGCCGAACGCCAAGCTCCCGGAAGACATCGTGCTGGGTCTGAACCGCGAAAACCTGTGCGCGATGCCCGCCGAGTTCGAAGGCTACGCCGGCGCGCATCCGAAAGAAGGCATGCCGCTGGCAGTCACCGGGCTGACCGATCAGCAATATCAGACGCTGCAGCGCTGGCTGGCCTCGGGTGCGCCGATTGACGAACAAAGCCTGGCGCCAAGCACCAAAGAGGCGCTGCAGATCGTCCAGTGGGAAAACCTGCTCAACACTCCCGGCGCGCGGCAAAGTCTGGTCGGTCGCTGGTTGTACGAGCATTGGTACCTTGCGCATATCTATTTCAAGGACGGCGAGCCGGGCCATTATTTCCAGTGGGTACGTTCGCGCACGCCGACTGGGCAGCCAATCGACCTGATCGCCACCCGTCGCCCCAACGATGACCCGGGCACTCAGGTGTATTACCGCTTGTGGCCGGTGCAAGGAGTGATCGTGCACAAGACCCACATCACCTATCCGTTGAGCGCGGCGAAAATGGCGCGGGTCAAAAGTCTGTTCTATAGCGGTAACTGGCAGGTTAATGCCTTGCCGGGCTACGGCCCGCAGAGCCGCGCCAACCCGTTCGCCACATTTGAAGCGATCCCGGCGCAGGCGCGTTATCAGTTCATGCTCGACAACGCCGAATACTTTGTCCGCACCTTCATTCGTGGCCCGGTGTGCCGTGGGCAGATCGCCACCGACGTGATCCGTGACAACTTCTGGGCGCTGTTCCAGGCGCCGGAACATGACCTCTATATCACTGACCCGAACTATCGCGGCCAGGCCACGCCGTTGCTGGCCATGCCCGGGCAGAACGATGACGTCGGCAGCGTACTGAGCCTGTGGCGCAACTACCGTGACAAACGAAACGAATACGAAGCCTTGCGCCGCGACAGCTACGCTGATTTGCCGGCGCCCAGCTGGTCGACCCTGTGGGCCGGCAACGACAACGCGCTGTTGAGCATTTTCCGCCACTTCGACAGCGCCTCGGTGACCAAAGGCCTGATCGGCGAGGTGCCGCAAACGATGTGGCTGTTCGACTATCCGCTGCTCGAACGCACCTATTACCAGTTGGCAGTCAACTTCGATGTGTTCGGCAACGTCTCCCATCAGGCGCAAACCCGTCTGTATTTCGATTTGATCCGCAATGGCGCCGAGCAAAACTTCCTGCGTCTGATGCCGGCCGACTCCCGAGAGGATTACCTCAACGATTGGTATCAGAACAGCGGCCAGTTCAAGATGTGGCTCGATTACGAAGCGATCGACGACGACAAGCCGACGGCACTCAAACTTGATGAGAAAGACCCGAAATACGACTTCGCCATGCAGTTGCTGGCGCGTTACGGTGATCTCAATGCGCACCCGGATCCGATCAACCGCTGCGATGGGGCTTACTGCTCGCGGCCGAATATTGACCCGGCCCTGCAAAATGCCGAGCAGGCGCTGAGCCGCCTGACCTCGCGTCCAGCGGCCGGTTTGAAGGTCATCGACCAACTGCCGGAAGCCACCATGCTGCGCATCGAAACCGCCAGCGGCAAGCGCGAGGTCTACAGCCTGTTGCGCAACCGCGCGCACAGCAACGTGGCGTTCCTGCTCGGAGAGTCGCTGCGCTATCAGCCCGGGCTGGACACGATCACCATTTTTCCGGGCGTGCTCAGCAGTTATCCGAACTTCATCTTTAATGTCGCGGCCGATCAGGTGCCGGAGTTTGTCGATGCAATGGAAAACGCCAAGGACGCCAATCGTTTCGAGAAAATCGTCGAACGCTGGGGTATTCGGCGCAGTCACCCGCAATTCTGGTTCTATTTCCACGATCTGAGCCAATACCTGCACGAAACCGATCCGGTGGAAGAGGGCGTGCTGGACATGAACCGCTACGAGAATCTTTGATCGTTTCAGATTGGCCTGCAGTCCCAACTTGAAGCAACACAACCAAACCCTTGTAGGAGTGAGCCTGCTCGCGATGGCGGCGGTACATTCAACATCTCTAGTGCCTGATTTTCCGCTATCGCGAGCAGGCTCACTCCTACAAGGGATCTGAGGTGGATTCAGGAATTGTGATCGGGAGCAGGTGATGTTGATTTCAGTGCAAGCCCTGCGTGCGCTGGCCGCGTGGACAGTGGTGTGCCACCACTTCATGCAGATTTTTTTTGACTTCAAGGCGCGCGGGCCGGTCGGCCAGTTCTTTATCGACAAAGGCGCGGTGGGCGTCGATATCTTCTTTGTCATCAGCGGGCTGGTGATTTTCCTCTCGACCGAAAACAAACCGCTGCCGCCCGCGCGTTTCCTGCTGTACCGGCTGTTTCGCATCGTCCCGGCGTACTGGCTGTACACGCTGCTGATGGCGCTGCTGGTGGTGTTCGCCCAACCTTTGCTGCCGGATCAGACGGTGGACTGGGGCCATCTGCTGCTGTCGTTGCTGTTCATTCCTACCGAGAATCCTGGGGGCTACGGTATCTATCCGACGTTGAATGTCGGCTGGACACTGAATTACGAAATGCTTTTCTACGTGCTATTTGCCTGGGCGCTGCTGTTTCGTTTGCAGGTGCGCCTGCTGGTGGTTGCCGCGCTGCTCTTTGCCGTGTGTCAGGCCTGGACCGGGTTTGGCTGGGTCAGCGCGTTTTACCGGTCGGACATCGTTTATGAGTTTCTGCTGGGGATCGGCATTGGCATGCTCTATCGGCGGGGCTGGATCGGTGCCGGCCTGAGGCTGCCGCTGCTGGCGATCGGCGTGGCACTGCTGGCGATTTATCACTTGGCACCGGCGCCAAGGCTGCTGAGCTGGGGCGTGCCGAGTGCAGTGCTGGTCATGGCGTGTATCTCACTTGAGCGTTATGTCGAGCGCAGCCGAATGCTCAAACTGCTTGGCGATTGCTCTTATTCGGTTTACCTGATGCACGTGCTGGTGCTGTCGGCGGGGGGATTTATCGCGCAACGCTACGCGATCAACCCGTATTTGATGTTTGGCCTGTGCGCGCTGGCGATTGGCGTTGGCTCGTGGTTGAGCTACGAATGGGTGGAAAAGCGCAGCTACCATTGGCTCAAGGCGAGGGTTGACAGGGAGCCGGACGAGAATCTTTCCCGACAAAAATACTAGGACTTTGTCCGGCGCAATGATTGGCGTAAACTGCGCCCAAGCCTGCGAGGAGTTTCCATGACCGCTATTACCATTACCGACGCCGCCCACGATTACCTGGCTGATCTGCTCTCCAAGCAGAACACCCCGGGCATCGGCATCCGCGTCTTCATCACCCAGCCTGGCACCCAGTACGCTGAAACCTGCATTGCCTACTGCAAGCCGGGCGAAGAAAAACCTGAAGACACCGCGCTGGGGCTGAAAAGCTTCACCGCGTATATCGATCACTTCAGCGAAGCGTTTCTCGATGACGCCGTTGTCGACTACGCCACCGACCGCATGGGCGGCCAGCTGACCATCAAGGCGCCGAACGCCAAAGTACCGATGGTCAACGCCGACAGCCCGGTGAACGAGCGCATCAACTATTACCTGCAAACCGAAATCAACCCGGGGCTGGCCAGCCACGGCGGTCAGGTCAGCCTGATCGATGTGGTTGAAGACGGCATCGCCGTTTTGCAGTTCGGTGGCGGTTGCCAGGGCTGCGGCCAGGCGGACGTAACCTTGAAGGAAGGCATCGAGCGCACCTTGCTCGAGCGTATTCCGGAGCTGAAAGGCGTTCGCGACGTGACCGACCACACGCAGAAAGAAAACGCCTACTACTAAGGTGTTCGCTGCGGACATGAAAAACGGCGCCCCGTGAGCGCCGTTTTTTTATGGGTGAAATGTACCGACGCCTTCGCGAGCAAGCTCGCTCCCACATTTGATCGCATTCCAAATGTGGGAGCGAGCTTGCTCGCGAAGGCGGCTTCATGGGCGATAGAGATGCGCATGCCCGGCGCGATACAACGATGACTCGCTGAACACCTCACTGCCCAACACCCGACCCACCAGAATCAACGCCGTACGCCGAAACCCTTTGGCCTCAACCTTTTCGGCAATATCCGCCAGCGTCCCCACCACCCAATCCTGATCAGGCCACGTCGCCCGGTGAATCACCGCAATCGGGCAATCCGCGCCGTAATGCGGCAGCAGTTCCACCAGAATCTTCGGCAAATGGTTAACGCCCAGATGAATCGCCATGGTCGCGCCATGCTGCGCCAGACTGCCAAGCTCTTCGCCTGCCGGCATCGCGGTTTTGTCGGCATAGCGAGTCAGAATCACACTTTGCGACACGTCCGGCAGCGTCAATTCCGCGCCAAGCAGCGCCGCACAGGCTGCGGTGGCCGTCACGCCGGGAATGATCTCGAACGGAATATCCAGCTCACGCAGATAACGGATCTGCTCGCCAATCGCGCCATACAGACTCGGATCGCCGGAATGCACCCGCGCCACATCCTGACCCTTGGCATGCGCGGTCTTGATCAATTCGATGATCTGTTCCAGATGCAGTTCGGCGCTGTTCACCACCGTTTCGGCTTGATGGCCGTCGAGTACCGCCGCCGGCACTAGCGAACCTGCGTAGATAATCACCGGGCAACTGCGAATCAGCCGCTGGCCTTTGACAGTGATCAATTCCGGGTCGCCGGGGCCGGCGCCGATGAAGTAGACGGTCATCGTTGAATCCTGAGTAAAAGAGGGCACGACTGCGTTGCAGATGAACAACGCTCATGATCAATGGCGGGGATTATCGGGATTTTACGCCGCGCCGGCCAATGCCAGCGTGGCCTGAGCGTATTTTTGCCGGGAGATCAGCAGTTTTGCCGGCGCTTGAATCAGCTGTTCAGCGAGCGCAAGCGCGGCACTTTCGGCGACGCCGTAGCAACCGGTGCGTTCGTAAGCAATCTGTGAATGGTGACTGAGCCGCTGTTGGTAGCTGGCCAGTTCGTCACTGCTGAAGTACAACAGGGGCAGAGCCAATTGTGCAGCAAGTTCTTGCAGGCCCGGCTCGTCGCGCTTCAAGTCGATACTGGCCAACGCTTTCACCGCCTCAAGCTCAATGCGATGCGCCTGTAACGCTTGATCGAGTAACGCGCGCAGCGTGCTGGCCGGGCAGCCGCGCTGGCAGCCCAGGCCGACCACGAAGGTCGGCGCTGCGCGGTCATCGGTCATGCGTGGTATTGACCAGCGCTTTTGCGGCGGAACAACCAGGCGCTGATCAGGCCCAGGGCCAGCCAGAACGCCACGTTGGTCAACTGCGAAGCGATTTTGAACTGAGCTTCGAGTGCTTCGGGGGCGAGCATCGAATGCACTTCCGGTTGCGGTGCGCCGATCACGTGGGGCACAGCGAGGATGGCCACACCGAGGACCTTCATAAGCCAGTGACGGCTGAACGCGATCAGCGACAGACCTACAGCCGTCGAAGCGGCCGTGCCGATCCACCACGTCTGCCGCGAAGCCAGATCGGCCGCAGCGGTGCCCGGCAGTTCTGGTGGCAGGCCCAAGGTCGGAGCAAGCACGAACGTCGCGTAACCGGCCAGGCCCCAGAGCAGGCCCTGCGAAGTTTTGGTCGGCGCGCGCAGGGTGTAGAGGCCGGCGAGCATCAGGGCGAAACCGACGGCTACGACCAGATTACCGCCAGTGGTCGAGACTACGCGTTGCCAGCCGTCTTCCGGCTCCCAGGCCTCGGCATCATGGGTGTGCGCAGCCACGCCAGCGGCATGTTCGTGAACCGCCACCGGCTCGGACTTCTCGAAGGTTTCCGCCTGCAGAATCAGCGGCGAAACCCAGAAGCTTTGCAGCAGAGTGAGGAGCAGGGCGGCCAGCAGACCAGAGAATCCTGCAGTTTGCGCGATACGCTTGATCATGTCGGCAGGTCTCAATGGCACGGGAACGCGGCGCTGTGGCGGGTATCGTGGGCGGCGTTGTGCACCGCTTCGATGTGCGAGAAGCCGGCAAAGTAAACCAGACTGGCGCCGAGGATCGATGCAAAGATCGCGGCGGTCAGGCGTTGGCTCAGGGTGGTGGTGCTGGCGATTTTGTCCGTGTTGCTGCCGGTGCTGCTGATGATCGACATGGCGCTTCCCTCTGGAGTGTCAGCGGGTGAATAGAGCGCATGAAAACCCCTGCGGGTCAGGCTCGCAGAGGTTCGAACAGCGCCCGCCCACCGCGGGTTTGTTATGTGCAGCGCCGCGCAAATGCGGGCTGTGTGTTGCGGGCCGGTCTCCGGGCTCACGAGGGGTTGGCGTCAGGCCGACCTGCAAGCGTCACCTTCCCATACCGTATCGGCACAGTGGTTTTGACGCTTCGCTCGCTTACCGTTGCGGGGGCAGCACCGGACTGACATGGGCTTGAGTAAAGCACATGATTCACCGGTTTCCCGTTTCACCCTGTGAAGGGCACCCGTAACAAGTTGTGTAGGAGAGCATGGGCGGGGGATTTGAGTCAATCGGCGCCTAGCGCATGATCAGCAGGACGTACACCCCCAGCGCCATCAGGAACGCATAATAGGATTTGATTCGCGTCAGGCTCAGCAGCCACGCCAACGCCACCGGGAGGATCCATGGCATGGCCGCCAGGTGCTGGCTGGCCAAAGGATAGAGTGAGACCGCCAGCAGGCTGACGAGCATCGCCACCGATGTGTATTTTCCCAGACGATCGATGAAAGCGCGGGCAGTTACCGAAAGCCGTTCGACATCGACGGCCAGCGGCAGCAAGCGGCAGACGATCGAAACCAGCGCGCAAATCAGTACGTACAGCCAGAAAGTACCAGGTTCAATCATGGACATAGCTCGTCAGAACGGTGATGGCGAGCACCAGCAGCAAGCTGACCTCGCCCAGCCACAGCAAGCTCGCGGCGGTGGCCAGGCCGGCAATCCATTGCGCATGGAAGCTGTGACGGTCGCGGGCCATCTTGCCAAGCGAAGCGCTGATGAAAATCGCGATTACTACACTGACGTGATCCATCACTGCGTTGTCGGCCACGCTGGCGAAACAGTACCCGACCACGGTGCCAAGCAGGGCGGCGGCGTACAGCAGAAAGCACACGGTGTTGGCATACGGGCGGCTGATCGGTTGCTGATCCTTGCGGATCGACATCAACGTGAAAGCCGCATTTGCCATCACCGCCAGGGCGGGGACGAACGCTTTGACCGGGCCCTGGAGGCTGGATTTCAGGCTCAGTGTGAAGACCAGAAAACGCAAGTTGATACTCAGCGCCGAGACCAGCACGCCAAAGGCGTTAAGCAGGTGCGCGGGGGTTTCCAGCAGCGTCAGTTGCAACGGCGAGGCCATTACCGTACCGCTGAAAACCACCATGGCCGGAAGATCCAGACCATGGCGGCGCCCGAGCATGCCGATCAGGGTGAAGGTCAGCAGCAGCGAGAAGACGAACGGTAGCGCATCGCGGATACCGGTCGCGATCTCGCTGCGCGACGCCGGTTTTGCCAGGTTCGACTCAACCAGCATGAGTGCTGTGCCGCGAGCCGGCCAGCAATTGCTCTACGCCGTTCTTGTAGGCCAGGGCTTTTTCCAGGTAGTACTCGGTGGAGAAGCGCGGAATGAACTCTTCCACCACGGCCACACCCCGATAGCCGTTGACCGCGAAGCGATTGAGCACATCGCTCAGGCGCAAGTTGCCTTCGCCAATCGGCAGATGTTGATGGTGGGTGTTGTTGAGGTCGGCAATGTGCAGATGCCGGGTAACCGGCGCCAGATCGGCAATGGCTTTGAACAGGCTTTCACCATACGGCAGCAGTGAGCACAGATGCGTCACGTCGATGGTCACGAAGCACCCGGTCTCCTTGTGAAAGCGCAGGTGTTCCTCGACGGTGAAGACCGGGAATTTCGGCCGCTGACCGCCCATGTTCTCCAGGCACAGGGCGATGCCATCGGTGTTGCAGCGCTTGGTCACCTGGTTGATCGCTACTATCAGGTTGTCCAGCAGTTCGCCGTTTTCCAGTTGATCTTTGTAGCCGGGATGAAAAGTGACGCTGGTGGCGCCGGCCTCGTGGGAAAACTCCACGGCGGCACTCAGGCAGTCCACCGCTTGGGCACGTTCGGTCAAATCCGGGGAGCACAGGTTGTACTGGCGACCCCACCATCCGGCGTGGACGGTCAGCGTGATGCCATTGTGTTCGGCGAAGCTGCGGATTTTCCCGGCAAGCTCAGAGCGGTCTTCGGCGCTCAGCGACCAGAAGGTTTTTTCGGCGTCTTCGCCGATCTCGAACTCGACCGCTTGGAAATGTCTGGCCAGATCGGTGATCGAACCCAGGATGTCCGCAGGGTTGTCGTAGACATTGGTGGAAAAGGAGATCATCGGGAAGTGAGCGCTGATCGGGCCTTCGATATGATATAGCGGGTCTTTACGGGTCATTGCGCTGGTCCTTGCGTAGTGAACTCTGGGTGGGTGATCGCGGCGTTGAAGTCCGCCGGATCGTCGGCGTCGCTGCAGCCCAGCAGCGTGTAGCCGTGGCGGTCTGCGGAACGGCTGATGCTCTGGCCGAACTTGTCGGGGTTGAGGTTCACGCGTAATGCAAACGGGTGTTGCAGCAGGCGTGCCTGGAGCTGTTGCGGATCGGCGGTCGGGGCCGCCTCGATGTAGCGGATCGCCATTTTGGCGTAGGTTTTCTCGGGCGTCGGCAGTGACGTGCCGGTCATCGCGGCGATGGTGCTGGCTGCCAAATGCACCCCTGTGGTTTTCCAGACCATCTCCCAGATCTGGTCACCGCCGAAGCGGGTCTGGGTTTCGATGAATTGCAGGCGTGAACCGTCCAGCTTGATTTCCGTGTGGGCCGGGCCCCAGCGGTTGCCCATTCGCCCGAGCAGCCACAGCACCGCTTCTTCGATCTGCGCGGCGGTTTTCTCGTCGAGCCCGGCAGGAAAGTCATGCCCGGTTTCGACATAACCGGGGGCACCGCTGGTGTATTTGCGCGTGATGCCGAGAATCCGGTGCTGGCCATCCAGGCTGAGGGATTCAACGCTGTATTCGTCGCCGCTGGCGAAGGCCTCGATCAGATTGTTTCCCTCCAGCGAGAGGTGTTCGACATCCTCGGGCCTGTCTATGGCATAGACGCCCTGACTGCCCGAACCGTTGACGGGTTTGACGATGGCCGGGCCATGGCGCAGCACGAAAGCGCGAGCCTCGGCACCATGGTTGATAGCGGCAGTGGGCAACTCGTAGCGACTGCCTTTGAGCAATTGGCGAAACAGCAGTTTGTCGCGACTGACTTCCACACTGCGCAGGTTGTTGTGGACGATGCCCAGACGTTCGCCCAAGCGTGACGCGGGCAGCAGGCCCAGTTCCGAAAACGAAACCACGGCATCGAATGGTGATTGCCGGTGCAGCCGTTCTACCATCGTGCTGTAGGCCGGCAGATCGGCGATGTCAGGTGTCAGCACTAGCGTTGCGCGCTCGCGCTGATAGTCAGATAACTCGCCGGGTTGCTGGACGAGAGTAAATCGAAACTGCCGCGCAGTATCCCAATCCAGTCCCGAATCACGCCCGCCGATGAGCAGAATGTGTTTGGTGTTCGCCGCCGTGGGCTGCTCGCCATAGACATCAATGTCGCTGACGGCGAGCAAGGATTGTCGCAGGCGGGCGGTGTCGGGTTGCCTGAACTCGATGTACAGGTAGTTCTGAAAGCCGTTGCTGACCGGCCCGATGGCTTCGCCCGGAGTGACGTAGGCGTACCAACGCTGGAAACCTGGCAAGCGGCAGATCCGGTCGGCGCCGTGCAGTCCGTCATAGAGCCGGTCTGTGCGGGCAAAAGGGGTGGCGATGCCGAACGCATCCGGCGCTTCGCTGGCGCTGGGCAGAGGCTCGGCGGACAGCGCGCGGTGGTAGCAGACATCCAGCGCCAGCCCCCAGGCTTGACGAATCACATGAATCCGGCTGCCGCCGGGGCGTGCGCCGACTTCGAGAACTCTTGGCCCGCGGGGGGTGAGAATGAACTCGACATGGGCAAACGTGCCTTTGAGCGCTAACGCTTTCACGGCGTCATGGGCCAGGCGATGGCAACGCTCCTTCAGCGCTGCGTCGGGCTCCAGCAGCGACGGCGTGTAGCGGGCGAAATGGTGAAAGTCGCCGCGATCGATATCGACGCCGGCAATCACATCGACGATCGGAAAACTGCTGATCGTGCCATCGGCGGCAATCGTGCAATCGATGGAATGGTTGGAGCCCTGGAGAAATTCCTCCAGCAGCAGTTGATCGGTTTCGCGGCTTTTGCCCGCCACATAGCGCTGCAGCGCCGGCCATTCATGACGGGCGTAGTCGAGCAGATCCTGCTGATCGTCGATGCAGCGTACGAACAGGCTGCTGTAAAGGTTCGCTGGCTTCAGGATGAACGGGTAGGGCAGCTCGCCCGGGCGCGCCAGCAGGTCGTCGATACGAACCTGGCGAGAGACCACGTGCAGATCCAGGTTGCGCGACTGTTGGAAGTATTGGCGTTGCAGCACCTTGTCCAGCGTGTTTTCCACGTTACGGTGCAAGTGGGCCAGCGCCGGCAGCGCCGCACACAGCCGCCCCGTGATCGCGACATAGCCTTCACGGAAATTCAGGACACTGGTGAAGCCATGCTCGTCCAGCAACTGCTGCGTCAGCTGGATCAGATCCGCGGTCAGCCCTTTGGAAAAGTCGTACAGCGCCACCGGCGAGATCTGTTTCGCATCGGCGATCTTGCTGGTTTTGCGACTATCGGCAATCAGCAAAGGGGTGATGCCCTCGGCAATCAGGCCCTCGTATTCTCCGTCACGAATATTGCCGATGATCAGGCAGGCCGCAGCACTCATTAGTCAACCTCCTGATCGAAGCTGTAGTGGACCCGGTTCAGGCGCTGGCAAATGTGAGCCAGACGAATCCGGTCCACGCCGTAGGCGCCACCGCTCAAGACATTGCGAATGATGTGCGCCATGGCATCCAGGTCTTCGCTGCTGATGCCCAGACGAGTGACTTCCTGCAGGCCGAAGCGCAGGCAGTCGCGGCCATTGATCTGTTTATTGTTGATCCGGATCCCCAGTTCATTGAGCTGCTGCGCCGCTTGCCGGGCCCGTTCGCCTTCGAGCAACAGCAGGTGCGTGTCGGAGGGGTGCAGCGTCCAGCCCGGCAGGTCGGCGAGTGCGTCGTGCAACTGGCGAGTATTGGCGCACATGCGTTGGGCGTAGGCCTGGCCGTAGCGCTGGGTTTCCAGCAGGCTGACGAACAGTTGCAGCAGACCGGGCAGATTGGGCGAGGACACCAGCGCACCGCTGAGCGTTTGCTCGATCCGCTGGGCCAGATCGGCACGCCGGCAGACGATCAGTGCCCGGTGCGGACCTGCCAGGGATTTGTGGGTGTTGCCTTGAAGAATATCCGCCCCCTCGTCAAGCGGATTGGGAAAGGCCTTCCCGGCGATGAGGCCCAGAGTGTGCGACGCATCGTAGATGATCAGTGTCCGCTCAAAGCCCCGGCGGTTCAGCAGCGCGCGCAGTGGTTTAAGGGCGATTACCCGTGTGGTCAGACCATGGTCGAGCAGTACGGCTGCCGGTTGTACACCGCACGCCTGGAGTTGCCGATCAACGTCCCCGAGATCAATTTGTCCGTCAGCCGTCAGTTTCAAAAAGACGCTGTGCCGGCCCATCTTCTGCACCAGAGGCCCGGTTGCGAAATGCCCGCCGCTTTCAGGCGCCAGTGATAATACGCAGTCGCCCGGCTCGGTCAGGGCGGCCAGCACGCTCAGCGTGCAGTGCACGCCGGAGAGCACACGGTATTCGACGAACGGCGCGTTGAACATCGCCTGCACGGCTTGGGTCGCCAAAGCCTTTAATGTTTCGACTTCGGGGAAGTGTTCGACCTGCATGCCATTGAATTCGGCGGCATAGCATTGACCGTCAATGGCCTGTGCATTGAACAAGTAACGCTCGTAATGGCGATTCTGTCCTAGCGTGCGTGCAGTCTCGGACAATATGTTTTCATTGGCGGTCAGCGATAGTGTGGAAGTTCTTCGTGCGCACGCCTGTTGAAACTGTTCAATGATGAAGTTATGCGCGAGTGGGGTACTGACTGAAAGTGCATGAGTCGAATGATTCATTAGTAGTCCGCCAGGTCGAAGTCGATAATCAACATATCGCGACTGCCGCGATCCGAATTAATGCTCGATGTTTGCAGTGGGGAAACTTCATGCAGAAGTATTCGGTCATTCAATACGACGGTTTCCAGATAGTCAGTCAACGTTGCACTGAATACTTGGCCACCTTCTTCATCAAATATCCGGCTTTCGCCACCGATGACATGCTGACGTTGAATCAGGTGTTGAAAGACAAAATCGTGCCCGTCGCGATGTCTGCCCTCAGGGGTGGCCTGGCCAGCATTGCCTTGATCGCAGAGGATACGGAACTGATGGCAGGTCACGAGCCAGTCGCGCGGGCCCAGCGCCATGTCCAGCAGTGCCAGGTCGGCGGCCAGCAGTGTCTGCAGAATCGGGGAGTCAATGAACGTCGCCTCGCAGCGGGTGTAGGTGCGCTGCACCCCGCCCAACAGCGGGTTGTCGGTCTCGGCTTGAAAAAAGTGGCAGTCTTGCAGCGCCGTCCACTGGCGTTCCCGTTGGCGATACTGGAACTTGCAGATGCGTCGTTCGCGAAGACCGTTCTCTGCGCTGAGATACGCATCGGTATGCAAATGCTCCCAGGTCGCATTGAATGCCCGGCATGCTTCGCGTCCCAGCAGCGCAACATCCAATGCTGGATAGTGGGCACTGTGCGCATAGTGGCAATTGCGCAGTAGTTCGGAAAGTTCCTTTAGTCCGGCATCACTTGAAAGCCGTAACGCGTTACCGGCACTCATGTTGTGGATACCCATGGGTGCAGGAAAGAAACAGGCAGGATCAAATACTGATAATAATCAGCCATGCAAGAAATCCTTTCTTGAGAGACTCATAGTCCTTGTGCGAACTCATCGTTCATATCTTGTATTGATTTATCAATTTGGTTTTTGTAAAGATATGTAATCGAATGCGCGCAGCCGCTCTATTTCAGGGTTTAACCCGGTGGTGGTTTTTTAATTTAACGGATAGGGCATGTAAGACATAACTTACAACTACTTCTTAAGTGAGAAGTGTTCGCGATCATTAGATGAAAAAGTTGCTGTCCTTATAACCACAATGATCCAGGCGTTGACCCGCCTGCCGTGCATGCGTAGCCTTGCGCAATCGAGGTTCTCCGGCGTGTGCCGGAGCTAAGAAGGGAACGCGGTCAATGCCGCGGCTGCCCCCGCAACTGTGAACGGTGATGTTCGCTGCCACGCCACTGCCAGCTCAATCGATGAGCCCGCGGGAAGGCGCAGCCAACGCCAGGCCCAGCGCCTGAACGCCGTCAGCCAGGAGACCTGCCTCGTCACAGATTCTCACTACAACCGGGCGGGGTGATCCGGTGGCGAACTCTCCAGGCACGCGCGCGCGTTGCCGGTTCTCGTCCCGTATGCCCGCCGCTTGCCAAAGGGCATACCGATGAAAACACTGGCCAAACTCCCCGTCACCATCGTCACCGGCTTCCTCGGCTCGGGCAAGACCACGCTGCTGCGGCACATGCTTGATAACGCGCAGGGCCGTCGTATCGCGGTGATCGTCAACGAGTTTGGCGAGTTGGGCATTGACGGTGAAATCCTCAAGCAATGCACCATCGGTTGCACCGAAGAGGAAGCCACCGGCCGCGTTTACGAGCTGGCCAACGGCTGCCTGTGCTGCACCGTTCAGGAAGAGTTCTTCCCGGTGATGCGCGAACTGGTTGCCCGTCGCGGCGATCTCGACCATATCCTTATCGAAACTTCGGGCCTGGCCCTGCCAAAACCGCTGGTACAAGCCTTCCAGTGGCCGGAAATCCGCAGCGCCTGCACCGTTGATGCGGTGATCACCGTGGTCGACAGCCCGGCCGTCGCCGCTGGCACTTTCGCCGCGTTCCCGGATCAGGTTGATGCCCAGCGCAAACTCGATCCGAACCTCGACCACGAATCGCCACTGCACGAACTGTTCGCCGATCAACTGGCCAGCGCCGACCTGGTGATCCTCAACAAGGCCGACCAGACCAGCGCGGAAGATCTCGCTCGTGTCCGCGCCGAAGTCGCCGAAGAACTGCCGCCAGCGGTGAAAATCATCGAAGCCAGCAACGGCCGTCTGCCGCTGGACGTGCTGATCGGCCTCGGCGCCGGTTCCGAGGAGCACATCGACAGCCGCCACAGCCATCATGATCACCACCACGGTGAAGGCGATGACGACCACGATGACCACGATCACGACGCCTTCGATTCGATCTCCATCGAACTGCCACAAGCCGACGAAAGCCTGCTGCTCGACGCCCTGACGCAACTGGTGGTCAAGCACGGCATCCTGCGCGTCAAAGGTTTCGCCGCCATCCCGAACAAGCCAATGCGTCTGCTGATCCAGGGTGTGGGTACGCGTTTTGACAAGCATTTCGACCGTCAGTGGGGCGCTGATGAAGCGCGCGTCACGCGTCTGGTGTTGATCGGTCAGGAACTCGACGCCGCGCAACTCGAAGCGCAACTGCGCGCTGCGCTCAGCGTTTAAGCCATGCACCTGCTCAGGACTCAGCCCGGCGGTTTCGTCTCGGATGACAATATTGCCGACCTTGGCCAAACCCCCGCCGAGCTGGTGATCCTGTGCAGCGGCGACTCCAGTCTGGCGCTGCTCGCCGAAGCCGCGCAGCAGTTGCCGGAAGATTACCCGAGCCTGCGTCTGGCCAACCCGATGCAGGTGCAGAATCACGCTTCGGTCGATTTGTACGTCGATGAAGTGCTGCGCCACGCCAAGGTGATTCTGATCTCGCTGCACGGCGGCATCGCCTATTGGCGCTACGGCGTCGAGCGTCTGATCGAACTGTCCGAGCGCGGTGTGCAGGTGATTCTGGTGCCGGGCGATGACCGTCCTGACCCGGAACTCAGCGACCTGAGCACCGTCAACGCTGTGGATCGTGATCGCCTCTGGCAATTCCTGCGCCAGGGCGGACTGGGCAATGCGCTGGACTTTTTCCGCTGCCTCGCCAACCGTTGGCTGGCTCGCGATTACGTCTGGGAAGAACCGCAGGCGCTGCCGCGCACGGCGATTTACCACCCGAATAAAACCAGCGCCGCACTGAGTGACTGGCAAGCCGATTGGCTGCCTGCACGCCCGGTCGCGGCGGTGTTGTTTTACCGCTCGCATTTACAAGCGGCGAACACCGCGTTCATCGATGTGTTTTGCCAGCGCTTGCAAGCGGCGGGGCTGAATCCGCTGCCGATCGCGGTGGCCAGTCTGAAAGAACCCGGCTGCCTGACGGTGATCGAGGACTGGCTGGACGAGGTTGAGGCCGGGGTGATTCTCAACACCACCGGGTTCGCTCAATCCAGCCCGGAAGCGCCGCATCTGCGACCGTTTCGCCGCAATATCCCGGTGATCCAAGCAATCTGCGCGCAGGACAACGAGCCCGGCTGGCGCGACAGCGAGCAAGGCCTGGGGCCACGGGATCTGGCCATGCACATTGCCTTGCCGGAACTCGACGGGCGCATCATCAGCCGGCCGATCAGTTTCAAGGATCTGGCCTGGCGCAGTGAGCGCAGTCAGTCCGATGTCGTCTGCTACCGCGCGCAACCTGAGCGCATGGATTTCGTCGCTGAACTGGCGCGGCGCTGGATTGATCTGGCGCGGGTGCCGAATGGCGAAAAACGCATCGCATTGATCCTCGCCAACTATCCGACCCGTGATGGGCGCATCGGCAACGGTGTCGGTCTCGACACGCCGGCGGCGGCGCTGAACATCCTGCGTGCATTGCAGGCTGAGGGATATCCGCTCACCGCTGAACTGCCGAATAGCGGCACCGAGTTGATCGAGCAATTGCTCGGTGGCGTCAGCAACGATCTCGACACCATTGATCTGCGTCCGTGCCAGCAAAGCCTGGCGATGGACGCTTATCTGACGATGTTCAACGCGCTGCCCGAGGCTAATCGCAGCGCTGTGATCGAACGCTGGGGCACGCCGCAAAACGACCCGATGTGCCGCGACGGGAGGATGATGATCGCCGGTCTGCGCTTCGGCCTGACCTTCGTCGGTATTCAGCCGGCGCGCGGTTATCAGGTCGACCCGAGCGCGGTCTATCACGACCCCGATCTGGTGCCGCCGCACGCTTATCTGGCGTTCTATTTCTGGTTGCGCAACACCTACGGCGCCCACGGCGTGATTCACGTTGGCAAACACGGCAACCTCGAATGGCTGCCGGGCAAAGGCGTCGGGCTTTCGGAGAACTGCTGGCCGGATGCGTTGCTCGGTCCGCTGCCAAATATCTATCCGTTTATCGTCAACGATCCGGGGGAGGGCGCGCAGGCCAAACGGCGCACACAAGCGGTGATTATCGATCACCTGATGCCGCCGCTGACCCGTGCCGAAACCTACGGCCCGTTGCGCAATCTGGAGCTGCTGGCCGACGAGTATTACGAAGCGCAGCTGCTTGATCCGCGCCGCGCCCGTGAACTGCAGCGCGACATTCTGCAACTGGTGCGCGAGACGCAGATCGACCGCGAACTGCAACTCGATGCCGCGCTGGACAGTGATGCGGATGCGGCGATCTGGCTGCCACGTCTCGATACCTATTTGTGTGATTTGAAGGAATCGCAGATTCGCGATGGCTTGCACATTTTTGGCGAGTCACCGACGGGGCGTCTGCGGATCGATACGTTGCTGGCGCTGCTACGGATTCCGCGCGGAGACGGGAAGGGCGCACAGTCGAGTCTGCTGAGAGCACTGGCCAAAGCATTCGAACTCGGTTTCGATCCGCTCGATTGCGCGCTAGCCGATCCATGGACCGGTCCTCGCCCGCCAGAGCTGCAATCGCAAAGCAATGAAGTCTGGCGTAGCGCCGGCGATACCCGCGAACGCCTTGAACTGTTTGCCACACAGCTGATTTCCCAAGCCCTGCACGATCCATGTGGGAGCGAGCTTGCTCGCGAAGGCGTCGTGTCAGCCAACACTTCATTCACTGACACACCGCTTTCGCGAGCAAGCTCGCTCCCACAGGGTCCGGGGTGGTCTGATGTAAATGTGATTATCCAGTCGCTGCGCGAAGTCGTCGCCCCACGCCTCGATGCCTGCGGCCCCGCCGAAATGCGCGGCCTGCTCGACGCCCTCAGCGGTTGCTTCGTCCCCGCCGGCCCCAGCGGTGCACCCAGCCGTGGTCGCCTTGATGTGCTGCCCACCGGCCGCAACTTCTACTCGGTCGACGTGCGCAACCTGCCGACCACCACCGCGTGGCGCATCGGTTTCCAGTCGGCGACGTTGATTCTGGAACGGCACCTGCAAGACCACGGCGATCACCTGCGCCAGCTCGGATTATCCGTGTGGGGCACCGCGACCATGCGCACTGGTGGCGACGACATCGCCCAGGCCATGGCACTGATGGGCGTGCGTCCGGTGTGGGCCACTGGCAGTCAGCGCGTTGATGATTTCGAGATTCTGCCGCTGAGCCTGCTTGATCGTCCGCGCGTCGATGTCACGCTGCGAGTTTCCGGTTTTTTTCGGGATGCCTTCGCCAATCTGATTCGCCTGTTCGACGCCGCCGTGCAAGCAGTGGCAGCGCTGGACGAGCCGGACGACCTCAACCCGCTGGCCGCGAAAGTGCGTGCCGAGCGCGAGGCGCTGCGGCAATCGGGCCTCGATGAGGACACCGCGCGGCGTCAGGCCGGATGGCGGATCTTCGGCGCCAAACCCGGCGCGTACGGCGCAGGCGTGCAGGGCGCCATCGACGGTCGCTTGTGGCAGAGCCGTGAAGATCTCGCTGAGGTTTATCTGAACTGGGGCGCGTACGCCTATGGCGGTGCTGATGAGGGCACCGCTGCGCGCGAGCAGTTCGTTCAGCGCCTGAGTCAGGTACAAGCGGTGCTGCAGAATCAGGACAACCGCGAGCACGACCTGCTCGATTCCAATGATTACTACCAGTTCCAGGGCGGCATGCTCGCTGCCGTGGAAAGCTTGCGCGGTGAAGCGGCGGCGAGTTATCACGGCGATCACAGTCAACCGGATCTGCCAAAGATTCGCACCTTGAAAGAAGAGCTGAACCGGGTGATCCGCTCGCGGGCGGCCAATCCGAAATGGATCGACGGGGTCAAACGCCACGGCTATAAAGGCGCGTTTGAAATGGCCGCGACGGTTGATAACCTGTTTGCGTTCGATGCCACCACGCAGTTGATCGATGACCACCAGTACGCTTTGCTGGCCGATGCTTATCTGCTGGATCCGGCAACCCGGGAATTTGTTCGCGAGCACAATCCGCATGCGCTGCGGGACATGACCGAGCGCCTGCTTGAGGCACAGCAGCGGGGGATGTGGCAGGAGCCTGGGGCTTATAAGGAAGCGCTGGAGAATCTGCTGCTGGATATTGAGGAAGATATGTAACCGGCCAAAAGCTACCCTCACCCCAGCCCTCTCCCGGAGAGAGAGGGAGCCGATTTGTGTTGCTGTCGAAGTCTGAGTTCGGCCCGACGTATCAGGTCGACGGAATTCGAAAGAACACCTAGGTCAGTTCCCTCTCCCCAAGGGAGTAAGGGGGTAAGGGAGCCGATTTGTGTTGGCTTTGGAGCCTGAGTTCAACTCGATAATTCAGGTCGGCGCAACTTGCAAGAACACCGCAATCAGTTCCCTCTCCCCCTGGGAGAGGGCTAGGGTGAGGGCCACCCCGACTGACACACCACAACACTCAAGCACACCAAAGACCACGACAGAGAAAACCCAAATGACCGACACCCCGCATTTCCCGCTCTCCGCCGTGGTCGGCGCCGATGACCTCAAGCTCGCCCTGTGCCTCACCGCCATCGACCCGAAAATCGGCGGCGTGCTGATCGAAGGCCCGCGCGGCATGGCCAAATCCACCCTGGCCCGGGGCTTGGCCGATCTGCTCGCCAGCGGTCAATTTGTCACCTTGCCGCTGGGCGCCACCGAAGAACGTCTGGTCGGTACCCTCGACCTTGACGCTGCCCTCAGCGAGGGCCGCGCACAATTCTCACCAGGTGTGCTGGCCAAGGCTGACGGCGGCGTACTCTACGTCGATGAAGTCAATCTGCTGCCCGATCACCTCGTCGATCTGCTGCTCGACGTTGCCGCCAGCGGCACCAATCTGATCGAGCGCGACGGCATTTCCCATCGGCATTCGGCGAAGTTCGTGCTGATCGGCACGATGAACCCGGAAGAGGGCGAGTTGCGTCCGCAACTGCTCGACCGCTTTGGCCTGAACGTCGCCCTCAGTGGCCACACGGCACCGACCGAACGCGGACAGATTATCCGTCGCCGACTGGATTTCGACAGCGACCCGCAAGCGTTCTGCGCACAGTGGCAAGCCGAGCAGCAAGCCTTGCGTGCGCGTTGCGAAAACGCTCGTGATGCCTTGGCCAATATTCCGCTGGATGATGCCGCACTGGCGCAGATCACCGAGCGTTGTTTCGCCGCCGGGGTTGATGGTCTGCGTGCCGACCTGGTCTGGTTGCGCGCCGCACGTGCCCACGCGGCATGGCGCGGAGCTGAGGTGATTGGCGCAGAGGATATCGACGCTGTCGCCGAGTTTGCCCTGCGCCATCGGCGCCGTGAGCAAGCGCCATCGAGTCCGCCGCAACCGGCCCAGTCGCCGGCCGCGACTCAGGCATCACCGAGTGAAGGGCAGGGCCAGTGGGGCGACATGCCGGCGCCTGCGCTCGCCACCGGCGCCCGCCGCGAAGTGCCGAGCTGGCCAAAAAAGCCTTAGGCATTCGCCCCCGATCCGACGCGGGGGCGAATGCCAGACCCCGCGCCGGTCGGCTGGACAACGGACGCCAAGGCAAGCGCCATAAGGCGCGCAGCGGTACGGTAAATTGGCCGGGCACGTTGCTCAACGGGCGGCCCCGGACGCGTGAAGATTTGCTGTTTCAACTGCGCACGCGCTCACCGCATGAATTGTGGCTTGTGATTGTCGATGCCTCCGCCTCGACCCGCCGCCATCAGGCCTTGAGCGATGCCAAAGGTTTGCTCGCGCAATTGTTCGATGATGCTTACCGCCAACGGGCGCGACTCGCATTGTTGACGGCCAGTGGCTCGGTGCCGAAATGGCAGGTGCAGGGATTGAAGGCGTCCAGCGGCTTGCGGGTGTGGCTGGAAGCTTTGGGTGCAGGCGGTGGCACGCCGTTGCTGGCGGCGCTGGAGCAGGCCGGGCAGTGGCTGACGGTTCGGCGCAAGCGCTTTCCTGCCGAGCAGCAACGCTTGCTGGTGGTGACCGATGGGCGTCTGAAACAGTGGTCGGGATTACCGGCGCTGGCGTGCCCGGGGTTGTTGATCGATATCGAGCGTGGGCCGATCCGGTTGGGCCGGGCCAAGGATCTGGCGACGGCATTGGATGCGCAGTATCGACATATCGATGAACTGATTTCCCTCTGATACTTTCTGTGTCTGGTCGGGCCTCATCGCGAGCAGGCTCACTCCTACAGGGGAACGCATTCCAAATGTAGGAGTGAGCCTGCTCGCGATTGCATCGACCCGGTCTAGAGCCGAACACTCAAAACCCGCATCACTGCTCTATGCTGCCCCCAGCCCAATCACAAGGAGTGAGCGATGCGCGTTCTGGTCAAAAACCCTCAAGACGACTTCCGCGTCAAAGCCTACGCCGGCACCAACGGCGTGCTGCTGGCCATGGACCTCGCCGAGTCCCGGCGCCAAGGCCTGCTCGGGTTTGCCATCGAAAAGCAGCAGGGCGCCAAACCCTGGTTGTTCCTGTTCAACAGCCTGACCTTCCCGAATAAGGCTCACACCTTTCCCCAGTTCCACGCCACCCCAAGCGATAAAGCCCCGCTGCAGAAATTTCGCTGGGCCGATTACGCGGTCAATCCGGGCATGACCCTTCACTATCGCGTGCATCTGGCCTACGGCACTGCGGATGCCGTGCAGTTGGGTGAGTCGCTGGAACTGACGATCACCTCCGATGACGGTCACCCGAGCAATCAAAGCGTGATATTCAACCGTGCGGTCGCCGCCAGTCAGGCATTCCAGCGCAAGTTTCCCGATCTCGACGCGCAGATCAGCGCCAACAAAAACATGCCCATCGAAGCCTGGCCCGATGCCGCGCGACAGTGGCTGGAAAACGGTTTGCTCGGGCGTTTGCTGGGGTTTATCGAGCGTGCGGTCGATGGTCAGTGGGCGCTGGACATCGCGATTTACGAGTATCAGTTGCAGGCAATCGTCGATGCGGTCAACGCGGCGTTCACGCGAGGCGTACAGGTGCGGGTGCTGTATCACGCCCGGCCCGATGATGAAGACACCACGCTCAACGAAGCGAGCCTGGCGGCACTGCCTCCTACGAGCAAACGCGGGCGGGTGACCCACAACATCTTTCACAATAAATTCATGGTTCTGAGCCGCGTCGATGCCAGCGGCACTCATCAGCCTGAAGCGGTTTTGTGTGGCAGCACCAATTTCACCGCCAACGGGGTTTATCGTCAGGCCAACGTGGTGCATGTGCTGGACGATGCATCGATTGTCGCCAGTTATCTGCAAACATTCGAGCAGATCTGGGCGCAGCCGGATGATATCGGCGTTACCCGTGACTGGATTACTGAACACAACCCGATGGATCCGCAGCAACCTGTGTTCGCCGGGTTCTCGCCGCGCACCGGCGGGGCCGATCTGCAGGCGTTCGTGCAGATCATCAGCGCGGCGAAAAAGGACGTGCTGTTCGTCACCGCGTTCTCGCTGCCGGACGCGATTCTTAACGCGTTACTCGGCCAGCCCCACGACGATGTTTTGCGTTATGGCCTGCAGAACACTGCCAGCCGAATCACCGGTTTTCACGCCGACCGCAGCGCCGAATTCGCCGCCACCGCATTGCTCAACACCGGGCTGGAAGGCTGGCTGCGCGAGAACATGAAAGGCCAGAAAGGCAATCTGCTGGTGCACACCAAAGCCGTGGTCACCGACTTCACCACGGACACACCAACGATCATCAGCGGCAGCCACAACCTCAGCGTTTCGGCGAGTAATGGCAACGATGAAAACTACCTGATCATTCGCGGCGACACCGATCTGGCAGATCGTTACGGGCTGGAGCTGCTGCGGTTTTATGAGCATTACCGCTTTCGTTATTTCGCCAAGAAGCTGGCGTTGAAGCAGGTGAGTCCGTTGGCGGTGGATGACCATTGGACGAATGACTATTACATCGAAGGGGATTTGCGGCAGTTGTCCCGCCTACGCTTCGCTGGCCGCTGACATTGCCCCTGCGGCAGCTCCTACGGGGGAATCTGGAGCGCTGTTACAAATTTAGAAATGATTTGCCGCTGTAGGAAATGTTCCCAAAGCCTGTACGCTCCAAGGCCATTTTTCATTCAGGATTTGCATGAACACCCTCTCGGAGCCTCCCAGTCGCACCTTCCCCTCGCGCCATGGCGCGGTCTTGACCCACTCGCAGCATCCGGTTTTCCGACATCCGACTATCGTTGCTAACGCGGCCCCAGAGCCTTCGCGTTGCGCTTTGCCGTGTCCGGCAGCCTGAATTCATCGAGAGAGATAGAGACGTTTTATGGAATGGTTAGCGGATCCCACAGCCTGGCTGGGCTTGTTGACATTGATCGTGCTGGAACTGGTGCTGGGTATCGACAACCTGGTGTTCATCGCAATTCTGGCAGACAAGCTGCCACCGCATCAGCGTGACCGCGCGCGGATTATTGGCCTGTCGCTGGCGCTGATCATGCGCCTTGGCCTGTTGGCGAGTATTTCCTGGCTGGTCACCCTCACACAGCCATTGTTCGAGGTGTTCGACAAGAGTTTCTCTGGTCGCGACCTGATCATGTTGTTCGGTGGTGTGTTCCTGCTGTTCAAAGCGACGATGGAGTTGCATGAGCGATTGGAAGGCCACGTTGGCGAACGCTCGAGCAACACCGCCTATGCGCTGTTCTGGCCGATCGTTGCGCAAATTGTGGTGCTCGACGCGGTGTTCTCGCTGGATGCGGTGATCACGGCCGTCGGCATGGTCGATGAACTGGCGGTGATGATGATCGCGGTGATCATCTCGATTGGCTTGATGATTGTCGCCAGCAAACCGCTGACGCGCTTCGTCAACGCGCACCCGACGGTGATCATGCTGTGTCTGGGCTTCCTGATGATGATTGGTTTTGCCCTGACGGCCGAAGGTCTGGGCTTCCACATTCCGAAAGGTTATCTGTACGCCGCCATTGGCTTCTCGATTTTGATCGAGGTGTTCAACCAGATCGCCCGGGCTCGGCGCAAGCGTTCGATGCAGGGTTTGCGGCCGATCCGCGAGCGCACGGCTCACGCGGTCATGCGCTTGCTGGGTGGGCGTAAACTGGCGGCTGAAGAGGTCGGCGAGGAAATTTCCGACCTGCTCGACGACGGTGACGCGTCAAGCGCGGAACTGTTCGACCGTCGCGAACGGGTGATGATCAGCGGCGTGCTGCAACTGGCCGAACGCCCGATTCGCGGGCTGATGACCGTGCGCGCCGATGTCGACACGCTTGATCTGGCCGATGATCGTGAAGCGATTCGGACTCGCTTGATGCACTCGTCCTACTCGCGTCTGCCGTTGATTCGTAACGGTGCGGTGGATGAGCCGTTGGGCTTCGTGCACAAGAAAGAATTGCTCAAGGAGTACCTGGCCGGCGCCGAGCCGAACCTGGAACACCTGGCGCGCAAGACCATCAATTTGCTCGACAGCTATTCGATCCTCAACGCGCTGGAGCAAATGCGCGCCGCCTCGACGCACATTGCTTTTGTGGTCAACGAGTTCGGTGATTTCGTTGGTGTATTGACCATGACCGACATCCTCGAATCGATTGCCGGTGAGTTGCCCGATGCCAGCGAAATCGAAGGCCCGGATGTGGTCGAGGAGCAGGGCGGGTTTATCGTCAGTGGTGCGTTGAACCTGTCGCGAGTGCGCCAACGCACCGGGTTTGGTGCGCAGCCGACCGAGGACTATCAGACGATGGCCGGGCTGGTCATGAGCCTTCTTGATCGTCTCCCGGTCATTGGTGATCGTCTGGAACTTGAAGGCTGGCAGATGACGGTCAAAGCGGTGGAAGAGCGGCGGGTGACGCGGGTGCTTTTGGAGCGCGCGCCAGCGTAATCCTTGAGTTCTCTACTAACTGTGCCGGCCTCTTCGCGAGCAGGCTCGCTCCCACTGGAACGCGTTTCAAATGTGGGAGCGAGCCTGCTCGCGAATGCTTGGGCTCAGGCACCGCAGTATTCACTGATGAAAAGTGTAGCGATCCTTCCCGATATGCTTTGACGCAAACAACGCCCCTTACGCCTTGAGCGCCGCCTGATTCAGCGAATCGCAATCCTCGACCCGGGTCTCACCGATACTGGTTGTCACCGGTCGAGGAATTTCCGCAGGCGAGCACGTGCAACAGTGCGCAGAGTACGAAGTGTCTGACGCAGCCAAGGCAGATCATGCGTTTGTTTGCGGACGGCAACGGGTGCTTTGGTCTTGCCGATATGCTCGGCGAAATCCCGTGCGAGGGTTTCTTCGGTGCCGATGCCTTTGAGTTTTTTCACCAGTCTACCGTTCTTGTAAAACAGCACGGTGGGCGTGCCGGTGACCAGCGGATGGCGCGGGGACTCGCTGGTATTGAGCATGTAGATATTGGCGCGATATCGGTATGGCTCGGCCGTCTGGCGAAAAATCGGTCCGGCCCATTCGCAGGCGGGGCAGTGTTCGTTGGCGAAATACAGAATCACCGGGCGCCAGGTTTTCAGCGTTTTTCGATAGGTGGCCGGCAAGGCTGCGAAAGGGGTTGTCGAGTTCATTGGAAACTCCCTTTTCGGAATGCAGTGGTTCACGGAAAAAGCGAGCCGTCACGAGATGAAAGCTCGCTTTCAAGAGTATTGGCTCAGAGCAACTTGGATAGCGTTAAATCGCTGAAATAAGAGCCAAGTTCATGAAACGTACCGTCATTTGACTCTGCCTTCACCGTGAATTTGAGTGTCGCAAGAGGTGCTTCGAACTCTTTGAACTTGATCGTCCAGTTCTGACCTCCAGAGACGTCAAGTTCAACCGGGTTGCCTGTCGGAAGTGGTTGCACAGTGACGCGGCCAGCATAGCCAGGCAGTGTTTTCATTCTTGCCGAGATCATGAATTTACCGCCGCCCTCGCTACCCAAGAGAACGTCCTGACTAATGGAGTCAGGAGTCGCGATTATGCAGTGACCATTCACATAACTGACGTTTTCTTTATTTGTTGCGGTCCAGTGGTCGCCTTGATTGGCAAAATCACCATTTTTAATCAGATTGGCCATTTCAAAAGTCCTTATTGAGATTCTAACTTCGGTTCCTGACCCGTTCGGTCCAAACCAGTAGGCCTATCAATCCACCGGTCAACAACTGTCAACTCTGACAGGTTCAGCCGCAAATCCGATGAACGGTCACCTGTGCTCAGTTCATTTTTCAAGACCGATTCATTGCTCTATGTGTGCATCAATTGGTCGCGCACATGCCCTTGAATGTGACGTTACTTCCCAATTGGTTGCCCTCAGTAGCGATGGTCAAACTTCTACTGGCAATAGTCGCGTGTAGATACGCGGGCTAACTTGTTGAACCGATTAATGTTTCCGAGGACCTGGGTTTTATTGCCAAAGCTATGGCACACTTTCTGCTGTCTATTCCGTAGTAACAAACCGTGTTCCGGTATAGCGGAATAAACACCATCCTGGAGTGCTTGCCATGCATCGCCGTCCTTCGTTGTTCAAAGCGTGTGTTTTTGTTCTTGTGGCTTCGTCCGCTGTCATGGGTATGGCCCAGGCAGCCGACAGCAAGCTCGACAGTGTTCTGGCCCGTGGCAAGTTGATCGTGGGCACTGGCAGCACCAATGCGCCGTGGCACTTTCAGGGCGCGGACGGCAAGTTGCAGGGTTTTGATATCGACATCGCCAGGATGGTGGCCAAAGGTCTGTTCAACGACCCGAGCAAGGTCGAATTCGTCGTGCAGTCGTCCGATGCGCGGATTCCCAACCTGCTCACCGACAAGGTCGACATGAGTTGCCAGTTCATCACCGTCACCGCTAGCCGTGCGCAGCAAGTGGCGTTCACCCTGCCGTACTACCGCGAAGGCGTCGGCCTGCTGCTGCCGAACAACAGCAAGTACAAGGAAATCGAAGACCTGCAAGCCGCCGGCGACGGCGTCACCGTGGCCGTGCTGCAAAACGTCTATGCCGAAGAGCTGGTGCATCAAGCCCTGCCCAAAGCCAAGGTCGATCAGTACGACAGCGTCGACCTGATGTACCAGGCCGTGAACTCCGGCCGCGCCGATGCCGCCGCCACTGACCAGTCTTCGGTCAAATACCTGATGGTGCAGAACCCTGGCCGCTATCGCAGCCCAAGCTACGCATGGAGTCCGCAAACCTACGCGTGTGCTGTGAAACGCGGCGATCAGGATTGGCTGAACTTCGTTAACACCGCACTGCATGAAGCGATGACCGGCGTTGAATTCCCAACCTACGCGGCGTCGTTCAAACAATGGTTCGGCGTTGACCTGCCGTCGCCTGCGATCGGTTTCCCTGTCGAATTCAAATGATCCCGTGAGAGTGGGGCGATTAAAGTCGCCCCGCTCAAGGTACTGCTGACCATGAACTATCAGTTGAACTTTGCCGCCGTGTGGCGCGATTTCGACACCTTGCTGGCGGGGCTCGGTCTGGGCCTTGAACTGGCCTTGGTGTCGATCGCCATCGGCTGCGTGATCGGCCTGCTGATGGCGTTCGCCTTGCTCTCGAAGCATCGCGCCTTGCGCGTGCTGGCCTCGGTGTACGTCACGGTGGTGCGTAACACGCCGATTCTGGTGTTGATTCTGTTGATCTACTTTGCCTTGCCGAGTCTCGGGATTCGTCTGGACAAGATCCCGTCGTTCATCATCACGCTGTCGTTGTATGCCGGGGCGTACCTGACCGAAGTGTTCCGTGGCGGTTTGCTGAGTATCCCCAAAGGCCAGCGCGAGGCCGGACTGGCTATTGGTCTCGGCGAGTGGCAGGTCAAGGCCTACGTCACCGTGCCGGTAATGCTGCGCAATGTGCTGCCGGCGCTGTCGAACAATTTCATTTCGCTGTTCAAGGACACCTCGCTGGCCGCCGCAATTGCGGTGCCGGAGCTGACCTATTACGCGCGCAAGATCAACGTCGAGAGCTACCGGGTGATTGAAACCTGGCTGGTGACCACGGCGTTGTATGTCGCGGCCTGTTACCTCATTGCCATGTTGCTGCGTTACCTCGAGCAGCGTCTGGCGATCCGCCGATAGGAGGCTGCGATGTACGAATCTCCCAGTTGGTTACATGAATTGTGGGTCGCGCGTGAGCCGTTGTGGCAGGGCTTTCTGACCAGCGTGCAAGTGTCGGCGCTGGCGATTCTGCTCGGCACGATGCTCGGCGTGGTCACCGGTCTGGTGCTGACCTACGGCAAATTCTGGATGCGCGCGCCGTTTCGTTTTTACGTCGACCTGATTCGTGGCACGCCGGTGTTTGTGTTGGTGCTGGCCTGCTTCTACATGGCGCCGGCACTCGGTTGGCAAATCAGCGCATTTCAGGCCGGGGCCTTGGGCCTGACGCTGTTTTGCGGTTCCCACGTCGCCGAGATTGTTCGCGGTGCATTGCAAGCCTTGCCGCGCGGGCAGATGGAAGCGAGCAAGGCCATCGGCCTGACGTTCTACCAATCGCTCGGCTACGTGCTATTGCCTCAGGCGCTGCGGCAGATCCTGCCGACCTGGGTCAACTCGTCCACCGAAATCGTCAAGGCGTCGACCTTGCTCTCGGTGATCGGCGTCGCCGAATTGCTCCTCAGCACCCAACAGATCATCGCCCGGAACTTCATGACCCTGGAGTTTTACCTGTTCGCCGGTTTTCTGTTCTTCGTCATCAACTACGGCATCGAATTACTCGGCCGGCACATTGAAAAGCGGGTGGCCTTGCCATGACTCAAGCTCAAGTTTCCCCACAGAATCAGGCGTTGCTGGACATCCGCGGCCTGCACAAACAGTACGGCGCAGTCGAAGTGCTCAAAGGTGTCGATCTGAGCATGCAGCGCGGCAACGTGGTCACGCTGATCGGCTCCAGCGGCTCGGGTAAAACCACGCTGCTGCGTTGCGTGAACATGCTCGAAGAATTCCAGGGTGGGCAGATCCTGCTCGACGGTGAATCCATCGGCTATGACGAGGTCAACGGCAAGCGTGTGCGGCATGCGGAAAAACTCATCGCCCGTCATCGTGCGATGACCGGCATGGCGTTCCAGCAATTCAACCTGTTCCCGCATTTGACCGCATTGCAGAACGTCACCCTGGGCCTGCTCAAGGTGAAGAAAATGCATAAGGATGAAGCCGTGGCGCTCGCCGAGAAATGGCTGGAGCGCGTCGGCTTGCTGGAGCGGCGCAATCACTTTCCCGGTCAGTTGTCCGGCGGTCAGCAACAGCGCGTGGCGATTGCCCGGGCGATTGCGATGAACCCGAGCCTGATGCTCTTCGATGAGGTCACTTCGGCACTCGACCCGGAGCTGGTCGGCGAAGTGCTCAACGTGATCAAGGGCCTGGCCGAAGACGGCATGACCATGCTGCTGGTGACTCACGAAATGCGTTTTGCCTTTGAGGTCTCGGACAAGATCGTTTTCATGAATCAGGGGCGGATCGAAGAGCAGGGGCCTCCCAAGGAACTGTTCGAACGCCCGCAATCGCCGCGTCTGGCTGAGTTTCTGAAAAATACGCGGTTTTAATCTTACGTTTTCACATCAGGAGAAACACCCATGAGCATTACGCGTTACGGCACCGGCAGCACCGCCGCTGGCGGCCAGCCACGTCCCTTCGCTCGCGCCGTTGAAGCGGATGGCTGGCTGCATGTGTCCGGCCAGGTACCGGCGGTGGATGGCGAGATTATTGTCGGCGGTATCGTCGAGCAGACCCATCAGACCATGAAAAACCTGATCGCGATTCTCGAAGAGGCCGGGTATGGCCTCGAAGACGTGGTGCGCGCGGGCGTGTGGCTGGATGATCCGCGGGATTTCAGCAGTTTCAACAAGGTCTTTGGCGAGTACTTCAAGCCTGAGCACGCACCGGCGCGCGCCTGTGTGCAGGCGAGCATGATGGTGGATTGCAAGGTCGAGATCGACTGCATCGCCTACAAGAAAAAGCCTTGAACATTGCTGCGTTGCTTAGGCCGCAACCCCTCACCCTAACCCTCTCCCAAGGGAGAGGGGACTGATCTGTATCGATGCGGATTTTGCGTATGACGCTTACATTTACATCGATACGGTCAGGCTCTTTCTCTCTGGCAGAGGAGACTGATCGCTGTCGATGCAGATTTTGGCAAATGACCACAACATGTGCATCGATCCAGTCAGGCTCCCTCTCCCTCTGGGAGAGGGCGGGGGGTGAGGGCAGCAATCCAACTGACACAACACCAAGGGCCAGTTACCATCCGGCGACTTTGAATGGGAACCACTGAAATGACCGAAGACACCATCAAGCGCCGGGCTCGCGGTCTGGACCGGGCGTTCGATATTCTCGATTTCCTCAAGGAGATCGGCCAGCCGCTGCGCCCGAATGACATCGCCAACGGCATCGGCAGCCCGAAATCCACGGTCTACGAACTGGTTGCATCGTTGCTGGAGCGGCGAATTCTGGAGCCGGTGGGCAAGGACGGTCACGTCTACCTGGGCCGGCAGCTGTACTTCCTCGGTCAGGCGCATTTGCGTCATTTCGACCTCAGCCGCGAGGCCGATCACGCCTTGCAGGAGATCGTCAGCCAGACCCATGAAACCGCGCAGATGTGCCTGCTCAACGGCCGTAAATACACGGTGGCACTGATGAAGGAGGGCGAGCGGCATTTCCGCATTTCCTCCGACATCGGTGAAAACGCGCCCATCCCGTGGACCGCTTCCGGGCGCCTGCTGCTTGCGCATTTAAGCGATCAACAGATCATCGACCTGATCGACGAAAACGACTTCATCCTGCCCGACGGCGAGCGCCTGCCGCTGGAGCGTTTTCTGGCGGAAATCCGTCAGGCCGGCATCGATGGTTTCTTCTCCTTCGACAGTGTTGCCGACACCTTTACCCATTGCTTCGCCGCGCCGGTCAAAGACGCGCAAGGCGTGGCCATTTGCACCTTGTGCATCGTCGCGCCACGGGCCGATGCGAAAAACAATTACAACGACTATCGCCGGGTGCTGATCGAGAGCGCCAACAGCCTCGCCCGGCGGATCAACGAATAACCGCGGCTGGCTGCAGCCGCGAATGTGAGGAGTTCGACCATGACCACTGCCATCAATACTGCTGGAGAAAAGGGCGACGCTGCCATCGGCGCGCACCTGGTACGTGACGTCAGCCTGCCGGCGCTGGTGCTGCATCGCGCAGCGCTGGAGCACAACATCCACTGGATGCAGAAATTCGTCAGCGACAGCGGCGCGGAACTGGCGCCCCACGGCAAAACCAGCATGACCCCGGCACTGTTCAAGCGTCAGCTCGACGCCGGTGCGTGGGGCATCACCCTCGCCAGCGCGACCCAGACCCGGGCGGCTTATGCCCATGGCGTGCGTCGGGTGCTGATGGCCAACCAATTGGTCGGCACGCCGAACATGGCGTTGATTGCCGACCTGCTTGCCGATCCGTCGTTCGATTTCTATTGCATGGTCGATCACCCGGACAACGTCGCTGATCTCGGGGCGTACTTCGCCTCGCGCGGGGTGAAGCTCAACGTGATGATCGAGTACGGCGTGGTCGGCGGGCGTTGCGGTTGCCGCAGTGAGCAGGAAGTCATTGAGCTGGCCAAGGCGATCAGCGCGCAACCGGCGCTGGCCCTGACCGGCATCGAAGGTTACGAAGGGGTGATCCACGGCGATCACGCCGTCAGCGGCATTCGTGAATTTGCCGCGTCGCTGGTGCGCCTGGCGGTGCAGTTGCAGGACAGCGGCGCATTCGCCATCGGCAAGCCGATCATCACCGCCTCGGGTTCGGCCTGGTATGACCTGATTGCCGAGTCGTTCGAAGCGCAGAATGCTGCTGGACGTTTCCTCAGCGTGTTGCGTCCGGGCAGCTACGTGGCGCACGACCATGGCATCTACAAAGAGGCGCAGTGCTGCGTGCTCGACCGCCGTAGTGATCTTCACGAAGGTTTGCGCCCGGCGCTGGAAGTCTGGGCGCATGTGCAGTCGCTGCCGGAGCCGGGTTTTGCGGTGATCGCACTGGGCAAGCGTGATGTCGCGTTCGATGCCGGTTTGCCGGTGCCGTTGCTGCGCTACAAGGCGGGCGTAGTGCCGGCGCTGGGCGAGGATGTCGGTGCGTGCAAGGTCACGGCGGTGATGGACCAGCACGCGTTCATGACGCTGGCGCCGGGCGTTGAGTTGCGCGTGGGCGACATCATTTCCTTTGGTACGTCGCACCCGTGCCTGACGTTCGACAAGTGGCGTGTGGGGTTGTTGGTGGATGAGCAGTTGTCGGTGATCGAGAGCATGGAGACTTGTTTCTAAAGCTTGAGACCGAGTCGCGGCCATTCGCGAGCCTGCTCGCTCCCACAGTGGAATGCATTCCAAGTGTGGGAGCGAGCTTGCTCGCGAAGGCGCCAGTCCAGACACCACCGATCAACCAGAGACAGCACAAGATGAACACCCTCAGCCCCTTGGGCCCGAACACCCCACGCATTGCCCTGATCGGCGAATGCATGATCGAACTGCAGCAACGCGCCGACGGCAGCCTGCAACAAAGCTTCGGCGGCGACACCCTGAACACCGCGGTGTATCTGTTCCGCGCCATGGGCGACAAGGCGCAGGTCGATTACGTCACCGCACTGGGCGATGACAGCTTCAGCGACGCCATGTGCCAGATCTGGACCAGCGAAGGCATCGGCCTGGATCTGGTGCAGCGTCTGCCGGGGCGTTTACCGGGCCTGTATTGCATCCAGACCGATGCCAGCGGCGAGCGGCGTTTTCTCTACTGGCGCAACGAAGCGGCAGTTCGCGACTGTTTCACCACCCCGGCCGCCGAGCCGATTCTGGCGGCGTTGCCGGATTACGATGTGCTGTATTTCAGCGGCATTACCCTGGCTGTGCTCGGTGCGTTGGGCCGGGAAAAACTTATCCAGACTTTGATCGAAGCGCGGCAGCGTGATGCGCGCATCGTCTTCGATAACAATTACCGGCCACGCCTGTGGGCCTCGGTAGAAGACGCGCGGGCGGCTTATCGCAACGTGTTGCCGTACGTTGATCTGGCGTTGCTGACGGTGGATGACGAACAGGCGCTGTTCGGTTTCGCCGATTGCGAAGCGGTGTTTGCTGCTTACGCGCAGTTCGGCACGCCGGAAGTGGTGCTCAAGCGTGGCGCCGAAGCTTGTTTGATTCAGTGTGATGGTGAAGCGTTCGAAGTGCCGGCGCAGAAGGTCGAGAAAGTGGTGGATACCACGGCGGCGGGGGATTCGTTCAGTGCGGCGTATCTGGCCAGCCGGTTGCTGGGAGAGAGTCCGGCCGAGGCTGCGCAGGCCGGACACCTGCTGGCCAGCAAGGTGATTCAAGTACCGGGTGCATTGATTCCGAAACAGGCTTGAATGGCCGCTTGCTGCGCAATCGGTTCGCGAGCAGGCTCGCTCCCACAGGGGAATGCATTCCAAATGTGGGAGCGAGCCTGCTCGCGAAGAGGCCCTGGAACCAAGCACTAATCGCGGTAAAACACCTGCACCAGGTGGTACCCGAACTTGCTCTTGATCGGCCCATGCACGGTGCGCAGCGGTTTTTTGAAAATCACCGCATCAATCGCGCCAACCATCTGCCCGGGCCGCACTTCACCCAGATCACCGCCGCGCTTGCCGGACGGGCAGGTCGAGAATTTCTTCGCCAGCACATCGAACGCTTCACCCTTGGCGATGCGTTGTTTGAGCTGTTCGGCCTCTTCGGCGGTTTTCACCAGAATGTGGCGGGCTTGGGCTTTCATCGTGCGATACCTGATAACGGGGTGACGGCGGGGCGCGGATTATGCCTCAAGTCACAGGGGTTGGCTGATCATCGTGCGGATCTTGCTGGCCAGCAGCTCAATGGCAAAGGGTTTGGCAACCATGTCCATGCCATCCTCAAGAAATCCCTGACGCTCGGCGGCTTTCTGCGCATAACCGGTCATGAACAATACCTTGAGGCCCGGCCGATGCTGGCGGGCGATCTCCGCCAGTTGCCGGCCGTTCATGCCTGGCAGGCCGACATCGGTGACCAGCAGATCGACGCGTAGATCGGACTCCAGCAGGGGCAGGGCGGTCTTGGCATCTTCGGCTTCGTGGGCCTGATAACCCAACTCCCGGAGCAGATCGAGCACCAGCATGCGCACCGCCGGGTCGTCCTCAACCACCATCACGGTTTCACCGGTCGCCCTCGCCGACGGTTGTTCAACGGCGACGATGGCCGGCCGTTCCGGTTCGACGCCATACAAGCGCGGCAGGTACAAGCGCACGCAAGTGCCCTGGCCCGGCAGGCTGTCGAGGCTGACATGACCACCCGACTGCTGGGCAAACCCATAAATCATCGACAGCCCCAGCCCGGTGCCCTGGCCGATGGGCTTGGTGGTGAAGAATGGATCGAAGGCCTTGGAACGAACCGAGGGCGTCATGCCGGTGCCGTTGTCGCTGACCGCCAGCATCAGGTAATCGCCGGCCTTGACCGGTTCGAGCGTGGTGATGTCGCTGCCGTCGAGGTAGACGTTGGCCGTTTCGATCACCAGTTCACCGCCATCGGGCATCGCATCACGGGCATTGATGACCAGGTTGAGCAGGGCGTTTTCCAGTTGGCTGACGTCGGTGCTGACCGGCCAAACGTTCTCGGCCAGACGCAGGGTCAGTTCGATCGGGTCGCCCTTGGTACGGCGGATCAGATCTTCCAGCGAATGCACCAGTTCATTGGCGTCGAGGGTTTTGCGATCCAGCGACTGGCGCCGCGAGAACGCCAGCAATCGATGGGTCAGCGCTGCCGCACGGTTGGCCGATGACACAGCGGCTTCGGTAAAACGGCCAATTTCGTCAGCCCGGCCGTTGGCGATGTAGCGCTGCATCAAATCGAGGCTGCCGATGATCCCGGTGAGCATGTTGTTGAAGTCGTGGGCGATACCGCCGGTGAGCTGGCCGACAGCCTCCATCTTCTGCGCGTGGCGCAAGGCATCTTCGGCGCGCTCGCGTTCGAACATCTCGTTCTGCAAACGCTGGTTGGCCTGGGCCAACTGTTCGGTGCGGGCGCTGACCCGTTCTTCCAGGGTTTCGTTGAGATTGCGCAAGGCTTCTTCGGTTTTCTTGCGCTCGGTCTCATCGATCACAAAGATATAGAAACCACTGATCGCGCCGTCGGCGGCGTAACGCGGCAGGTAATTCATCAGCGCGTGGCGATTGCTGCCATCGCGGTGCGGGGTATACAGGCTGAATGAGCACGGTCTGCCGGCCAGCGCCTCGGCAATGTAGGGCAGGCGCAGGAAATACGCTTCTTCACCGATGACTTCGCGAATCGTGCGCCCGTAGAGTTCCTGTGGCGTGAGGCCGTACCAGTCCAGATAGGCCGCGTTGTTGAGGCGAAAGCGCTCTTCACAGTCGACATAACTGATCAGGATCGGCATGGCGTTGATGATCAGTTGCAGTTCGGTCTGGCTTTGGCGCAACGCCTGTTCGGTGTGTTTGCGCTCGGTCAGGTCCAGCGCCGCGCCGAGAAAACGCATGGGCCGGCCATGATGATCTTTGTAGCAGCGCCCGCGGGCGAACACCCAGCGTACCTCGCCATCGCCTTGCTGCAAGCGATATTCCTCAGCGTATTCGGTGCCGTGGGTGATGCAGTGCTTGATGCTGCGCGCAATCATGGCGCGGTCTTCCGGGTGCACGCCTTGCAAGTAATCGCTGATCGGCAACCGGCCGGCGAGGCTGGGGTCGACGCCATGCAATTGGGCGAAATGCGCATCGGCGATAAAGCGGTCTTCGCCGATGTCCCAATCCCAGGTGCCGACAGCATCGGTCGCAGCCAGGGCCAGTTGCAGGCGCTCCTCGGTTTCCCGTTGGGCTTTGAGGCTTTCTTCCGAGCGTCGCTGCAGCTCCAGAGCGATGCGGCGGCGTTCGTTGGTTTCGATCGCGGTGACGAGGATTCCGGCAACTTGCGCGGTCTCATCACGAATCGGGCTATAGGTCAGATCCAGCCAGAAGTCGGATTCTCTGCCGTCTCGTTGCAGGGTGAAGCGTCTTTCGCTGTAGGTGCGAACCTGGCCCTGTAGGACGGCGCTGTAAATAGGGTCGGTAAAGTCGCGAAGTTCCGGCCAGATCTGGTGCGCAGGCTGTCCGAAAGCGTGCGGATGCTTGTGGCCGGCAAGCAGGGCGAAACCGTTGTTGTAGATCTGCGTGAGCTGCGGCCCCCACAACAACAGCATCGGCATCGGCGAGTGAATCACGATGTCCACCGCGGTGCGCAGGCTCTGCGGCCAGTTGCCGGCAGCGCCCAGGGGGCTGCGGCTCCAGTCGGTACGGGCGATCAGTGCCTGTGCGTCGTCGGTGTTCGGTACAGCATTCATTACATCAATCCTGAGCGTGGTTCGTTGAGGCGACGTCTATCATTGTTGCAGTTGATCTGCGCCAGGCGCAGGCCGTTGTCTGTTCATTGAATGCTTCGCGGGTGCTTTTTGCCATGGAAATCGATGCACTGTTGTCAATTTTGTCCAATAAAAACGGTTCGGATCTGTTCCTGTCAACGGGGGCACCGCCCAGTGCGCGTATCGACGGCGTGCTCACGGCGTTGAGCGAACGACCTTTCAAAAACGCTGAAACCGCCGCCATCGCTGCCTCCCTGATGGACGCCGAGCAACGACGGGAGTTCGACCGGGATCTGGAAATGAACCTGGCGATTTCGCGAGCGGGCATCGGGCGTTTTCGCGTCAATATCTTTAAGCAGCGCAACGATGTATCGATCGTCATTCGCAATGTCAAACTCGACATCCCGCGTTTTGCCGATCTGAAATTGCCGACAGTACTGCTCGACACCGTCATGCTCAAGCAGGGGTTGATCCTCTTTGTCGGGGCCACCGATTCGGGCAAGTCGACCTCGCTGGCCGCGCTGATCGATCACCGCAACCGCCATAGCAGTGGGCACATCATCACCATCGAGGACCCGATCGAGTACATCCATCGCCACCAGCGCTCGATCATCAATCAACGGGAAGTCGGGGTCGATACACGCAGCTTCCACGCGGCCCTGAAAAACACCCTGCGCCAGGCACCGGACGTGGTGCTGATCGGCGAAATCCGTGACCGCGAAACCATGGAACATGCCTTGGCGTTTGCCGATACCGGGCATCTGGTGCTCTCGACGTTGCACGCGCACAACGCCAATCAGGCACTGGATCGGATTATCAATATGTTCCCGGAAGAACGGCGACCGCAGTTGTTGCATACGCTGGGAAACAACCTGAAAGCATTTATCTCGCAACGCTTAGTGCGCACCGTCGATGGGCAACGCAGGGCGGCTGTCGAGGTGCTGTTGGGCACGCCAACCATCGCAGATCTGGTTCGGCGCGGACAGTTCGAGGAGCTGAAACCGATAATGGAAAAATCCCCCGAACTGGGTATGCAGACATTTGATGCGGCGCTGTACGCATTAGTCGCTGAAGGTGCAATCAGTGCACAGGAAGCTTTAAAGAATGCAGATTCGGTGAATAATCTGAAGTTACGGATGAAACTTTCTGAAGAGGCAAATGCTGGTAACGATACTGCGTCCGAAGAATGGGGTTTGATCGATTAATATTTTCTTGATTGTTTGTGTGTGGGTGCCCGGAAACAGTTATTCATGTTTTTTAGATGGATTGGTCGTATCAAAGAAAGTAGAACGTCATCGCGCTGAAGTTGTCAGCTAATTAACTTGATGAGGTTCTAATATGAATGATAAGACCCGGAATAAAACCTTCTGGTCTTCGCCTGTTGCTCTTTCCGAATGGAAGAGCAGGGATGAAGCCGATGCCGTTGAGCGTCAATTGGTTTTGGCTCAACTAGAGGGGGCGTTAAGCCAATACACGGATGATCAAAAGATCAATTGGTATGGGCATGAAGTAGAGTTGCAAACCGGATCGTCGTTGTTCGAGATCTATAATCCCGGCAGTCTTTTGCTTAATGAGTTGCTTGCTACCGGCCCGGTATTCGGTGCGATTGCCAGGGAAGGCGCAAGCGATCATGACGGACTTCTGCGTGTTACGCCCGACGGCAAGATGGAAGTCCGTGCGGTCAGGGGGTGGGTGGATCTGGTCGCGGCGCGGCACTTTGAATACAGTGTTCCGACACAATCTGCACTAACGTTGATTTCGGATATAGCAAAAGTGGCCGGTGGTTATATATGGCCTGATAACGCTATAACCCTCGATCAATGGTTCCGCTTTCATGACATAAACTTGCCCGACAACAAGGCAAAGGTCAGGAATTTGATCGATTTATTCGAGTTTGATCCGCCAGTGCCAGAGCCGGGCAACTACTGGGAGCATTTTCAAACCGAAGATCCGGCATTGGTCGTATTAAGCGAGGAACAGTTTTCAGCTATTCGTAATGCGACTGCCAAGTTGATGCCCAACAGAAAACTTCTCACGGCCCTCTACAATGTTACCGGTCGCGCCGCCGTCACACATGAACGTGCGGCTCAACGGGTCATTGAACTCGTCAATCATCCGATTGCTCTGAATCTCGCCGGTGACTACCTGAAAGAACTGGGCTGGTTCGGTGTGAACGAGGGACAGCAGGCTTCCGATGACATTCTCCGGCAATTGCTGATGACGGCGATATTGCTCGACCTTGATCCATCGATTGGTCACGGCATACAACGTAATCGCGTGGTCGGACTTGATCTGTATGCGCCGAAAAATGTTGATCGTCACCCCTCGGTCATACTTGAGGCGCTGACGGCTGTGCTGCGAACCCGACAATGGGTTGAGGCTGGTCTGGAGCCGTTGGTTGCCCACTTGCTGTTGGCACGCAACGCACCCGAGTTTCTGGTCAGGGAGATTCCCTCGTCGGTTACCTTGGGTTCGATTGGATGGATCAATTTCTGTCGCGCCGTCATGCTGGTCGAGACACTGAAAACCGGTGCGACGCGTGGCATGACCTACGCGCAGGTCATGGCGTATGGCGAGCTTGAACCGGTCAGTGAGTCGCAGAAACACAAGCGTGACCTGGCCATGATTGACCCGATCGTCGATTGGGCATTGATCAACCAGATTGTGACCGCCGCTGAACTCGAGCAGGCCGAGCAAACCACTACCCGACGTGCAATTGACGCATTCGAGCGCCACTCGGAAACGTTCGCTCAAATCGCCAAGGCATTTTCGACGCCGTTACCCGACAGAGCGAAGATTGCCCGATCCGCTTTGCAAGTCGCCGCGCCTGGTTGCGACAGCCTGGACGAAAAAGCACTGTCCGAGAAAGGCGGACAGCAAGTCATGTCGATGGTCGACTTGCATCAATCAGGTGATCTGGTCACTGGCCAGTGGGATAGACGTACCGTGCGCCTGGTCACTAACGGTGTCCTCAGGCCGGCCATCAACTACAACCCGTCCGGTGTCAGCCTTTACGCGCGTTACCCGAACCTGTTGAAGCTAGGATCCTGTGACGAGGAGATGGATCGTCAGCTGGCTGTGCATTTCGATGATTTGAACAGCGCCATGTTGTCTAGCGTAAAACTGGCTTTGGCGCAGATGCCAGAGGCGGATTTGCACGTCTTCATGAATGCCGATATTCACTTCCTGACCGTACGCGAGTCCGCCATTTATTCTAAATCGCGCGGCCTGGGCGGGCCCCTGAAAATTGATCTTGACCAGGAAACAATGCAAAGCAGAGATGCCGCCACGGGACGTTTTGGCATTGTGATGTATGCGTCTCACGAGAATGCGGACATCTGCTACGAACTGTTCACATCGCGCGCCGAGACTCGAAAAAATGACGCCTTGGCGGTTTTCATCAAGCGAGAGCGAAAACTGCGACAACGTTCAAGAATGAGTGCCAGTGCGGATCTAACGTTTCCACTGAGCATCACCGCGACGCAACTCCTGCCGCTCGATGTAAAACGCTATACCCATGCGACTGCTGAAGACTCTTCGATCACCAGCAGCATGGCCATTATCGATAATTTTGGCCTGCTGAACGCACCGCGAGCACCTTCGACGCCAAAGCCGGGGTTCTATCAAAAATTCAACGACCCGAATATCGAACGTATCGCCACGTTTCTGGTTAAAAATCGACCTTATCTGAACAAGAACGAGCTGAGAGAACTGGTACGCGTACCGACTCCGCTTGAACTTTCCAGGGAGGAGGGCGAGCGATTGCTGACTTATTTCATCGACCTGGTGGTGCCTTTCAAAAAGTGCATCGAGGATATTGCCTCGGGTGAACATGACAAGGTCGTCGACGGAGTTTACGGATGTCTGATGGATGGCATCGGCCTGGTGGGCACGGTGGCAGGAGCCACCTCCAAAGTCTTGAGCATATCGGCGAAGGCTATTTCAACCACATCCAGGGCGGCGCGTTTTACCCGATTGGCATTCACCTCGGCCGTTTCCCTTTTCAACCCGCTGGATGGGGTGCCCTCTGGCATTCAGTCGGGCGGAAAACTGGTGAATAAGGGCTTGTTGCGTTGTAGCAAAAACAGCCATGAACTGGTTGCCAGGGCCAATAGCCAATTGCACAAACTCAGTGGTCGTCGGCAGTCCTATGATTTGCTCGGTGCGTCGCAAAGTACCCATTTGGGGTTGGGTCATTGGCAACCTCGCGGCACGCCTGGCAGCGTTGTTGTTCTGGCGGCCCGCAGTGGCAACGAATGGTACGCCTTGAACCGCCGTGGCAAGTTGTGGGGTCAACCGCTGAGCGGCTTCGCCTATCAAACGCCCTTGCAGTTGCCGTATTCAACCAAGACACTTCCCGCTAGCTACACGCGCAACTTCATCGAAACAAGTCTGCCTCGCGCTCGGGCGAAGATTGACAACGCTATTGCTGTGATCAGCCGACATGAGTTCAAGCGAGACGGCGATCTGCTGATGAAAGCACTGTTCGGTAGCACGCCGCAGGTAGCGACCGATCGACTGGTGAATTATCTGCGCTTGATTCGCTTTGATTTCGCTGGCTTCTCGGTGAGCAACACGCTTCTCGATGCAGTGAAGCATAACGAGACACTCGCCTCTTTTGATGTGAACAACTACAAGCGATGGAAAAGTGCCAGCTCCAACGACGCATCGGGTATTGCGTTTATCGAGATTTATACTCAAAACCTGAACAAACACTTCGTCAATCTGGGCTTCAACCATGACGTGGTGGCCGATGACCTGATCCATGAACTGTTCCATGGCAGTGCGCAGACCGTGGATGTCGGCTACGCCACGGACACAGAGCATGCAAGCCACAGCGGGCAGCGACTGGATGTAGCGCAATTGCTGAATCTTGCGTCCGGCAACCTCCCTGTCGCGGACTCGATCGCTGGCAATCATGCGGTATCCAAGGCCTTTGAGAATGCCGACTCGCTGGCAATTGCCACTTCGTTACTGAGTCAAATGGCTACGGACAAAACGACATTCGACCGCAACATGACGATCATTCGCAGGGCACTCGATGCCAGTGGCGGTAGAGCGATTGGTCAGCCGGTTGTGATTACGCTGAACAAACCCCGCTGACGCCAGGCACCGTCGCCAACGCTTGCCGTAAGCGTATCAGCGCCGGGTTCAAATGCTCAGTTCCAGCCGATCCCGAAACTGCTCCAGCGCTTCGGGATTGGCCAACGCATCGGTGTTTTTCACCGGCCTGCCGTGCACCACCTCGCGCACTGCAAGTTCGACAATCTTGCCGCTGATGGTGCGCGGAATGTCCGTCACCGCAACGATCTTCGCCGGTACATGCCTTGGGGTGGTATTGGCGCGGATCTCCTGACGGATGCGTTGCTCCAATGCGTCATCCAGTGCCAGCCCTTCGCGCAACTTCACAAACAGCACAACCCGCACGTCATCCTGCCACTGCTGACCGATAGCGACGCTGTCCAGCACTTCGCTGACTTTCTCGACCTGCCGATAGATCTCCGCTGTGCCAATGCGCACGCCACCCGGGTTGAGCACTGCGTCAGAGCGACCATGGATCAGCATCCCGCCGTGAGGCCGTTGCTCGGCATAATCGCCCTGTGCCCAGACCCCGGGAAACAGGCTGAAATACGATTGCCGCAATTTTGCGCCGTCCGGGTCATTCCACAGGCCAATCGGCATGGCCGGGAAATGCCGGGTGCAGACCAGTTCACCTTTTTCACCGAGCACCGGTTGGCCGGCGTCATTCCAGACTTCGACCGCCATGCCCAGGCTCTTGCCCATGATCTCGCCGCGCCGCACCGAGGACAGCGGATTGGCGTTGACGAAGCACGAAACAATATCAGTGCCGCCCGACATCGACGCCAGGCATACATCCGCTTTCAAGTCGCGATAGACGAAGTCATAGCTTTGCGGCGATAACGCTGAGCCCGTGCACAGCAGCGTCTTCAGGCTGCTCAGATCATGACTTTCCCGGGGCTTGGCGCCGCTGCTTTCCAGGGTGGCGAGAAACTTGGGGCTGGTGCCGAACACACTGATGCGCTCGTCGTCGATCAAGTCGAGCAAACGCTGGTTGTCCGGGTGAAACGGCGAGCCGTCGTACAGCACCACGGCGCTGCCGACCGCGAGCGCCGAGACCAGCCAGTTCCACATCATCCAGCCGCAGGTGGTGTAGTAGAAAAGTCGATCGCCGGGGCCGAGATCGCAATGCAGGCCGTGTTCCTTGACATGTTGCAGCAACACGCCGCCGGTGCTGTGGACGATACATTTCGGCACGCCGGTGGTGCCGCTGGAATACAGCACGTACAGCGGATGATGGAACGGCACCGGGACAAAGTCCGGTTCGCCACCGACCTGATAAAAGTCATCCCACAAAGTCACTTCGGCGGGAGTCTTGTAAGCCTCGACACGGGCCTGCGGCTGGGCGTATGGCACGATGATCAACTGCCTCAGGGTTGGCAGTTGCTCAAGTATTCCGTTGATCTTGTCGGTCTGCCCGATGACTTTGCCGGCATAGCAATAACCGGCGCAGGTGAGCAGCACCTTGGGTTCGATCTGGCCGAAGCGATCGATCACCCCATGGGTGCCGAAATCCGGTGAGGAGCACGACCAGATCGCACCGAGGCTGGTGGTGGCGAGCATCGCCACCAGGGTCTGCCAGGTATTGGGCATGCAGGCGGCGACGCGATCGCCAAGACCAACACCGGCGGCCTGCAAACCGGCCTGAAATCCGGCGACATGCTCGGCGAGTTCGGCCCAGGTCAACTGCTCGCGTTGACCGTTTTCCGCCACGCTGATCACCGCCACGGCATCGTCACGCCGCCGCAGCAGGTGTTCGGCGAAGTTCAGCGTGGCGCCGGGAAACCACTCGGCGTCGGGCATCTTTGAGCCTTCGCGCAGCACGGCATCGGGTTGCGTGTGGAAGCGGATATCGAAGAAATCGACAATCGCCTGCCAGAATTCCGCGCGCTGCTCGACGCTCCATTGGTGCAGGGCAGGGTAATCGTCGACTTTCAGTGAATGGCGTTGATTGACCGCACGACGGAAGGTGTCCATGCGCGACTGGGCGATACGGTTGGCGTCGGGTTGCCAGAGGATGTCGGACATTGTTTGCCTCTTGTTTTATTCATGCACAAGGTCGAGCGCACACATAGCACCTGTGGGAGCGAGCCTGCTCGCGATAGCGGTGTGCCAGAACGGTAAAATTTAACTGACACAAAGCTATCGCGAGCAGGCTCACTCCTACCGGGACGCAGCATTATTGCGCCAACCACCCACCATCAATATTCCACGCCGCGCCGCGCACCTGGCTGCCAGCCTCGCTGCACAAAAACAACACCAGTTCGCCCAGATGTTGCGGCGTCACGAATTCCAGCGATGGTTGCTTCTCGGCCAGCAAATCATGCTGCGCCTGCTGCGGATCGACCCCCTTGGCCGCACGGTCGTCGATCTGCTTCTGCACCAGTGGCGTGAGCACCCAGCCCGGGCAGATCGCGTTGCAGGTGACATTGCTGGTCGCGGTTTCCAGGCCGACCACTTTGGTCAAGCCGATCACACCGTGCTTGGCGGCGACATACGCCGCTTTGCCGGTCGAACCGACCTGGCCATGCACGGAGGCGATGTTGATGATCCGCCCCCAGCCTTTGGCGCGCATTCCCGGCAAGCTCAAACGCGTGCTGTGAAACACCGAGGACAGGTTGATGGCAATGATCGAGTCCCAGCGCTCGACCGGAAAATCCTCCACGGCGGCGACGTGCTGGATGCCGGCGTTGTTGACCAGAATGTCGACACCGCCGAATTCGCGCTCGGCGTAATTGATCATGTCGGCGATCTGCGCCGGGTCACTGACATCGGCCGGGTGATGGCCGACCTTGCCGCCGAACCGGGCGACTTCGGCGATGACTTTCGACGCGTCGCCAAAACCATTGAGAATCAGATTCGCGCCAGCCTTGGCCAGGCTCAGTGCGATGCCCAGACCAATGCCGCTGGTGGAACCAGTCACCAGCGCGGTCTTGCCGGAAAGAGTCGTCATGAATACCTCACACAATGCCAGTGGCGTAGAAAGTGCCGATCACTACGAAAACCGCCAGGGTCTTGATCAGCGTAATACAGAAAATGTCTTTGTAGGCTTCGCGATGGGTCAGGCCCGTCACCGCGAGCAAGGTGATGACCGCGCCGTTGTGCGGCAGGGTGTCCATGCCGCCACTGGCCATCGCGGCGACGCGGTGCAGCACTTCCAGCGGAATGTTCGCGGCGTGGGCCGCACTGATGAACTGCTCGGACATCGCCGCCAGCGCAATGCTCATGCCGCCCGACGCGGAGCCGGTGATACCGGCCAGAAGGGTCACGGTGATGGCTTCGTTGACCAGCGGATTGGGAATCTGCTTGAGCCAGTCCGCCAGCACCAAAAAGCCTGGCAGCGACGCGATCACCGCGCCGAAGCCATACTCCGAGGCGGTGTTCATCGCCGCCAGTAATGCGCCGCTCACGGCACTTTTGCTTCCTTCGGCGAGCTTGCTGCGAATCGCCTGAAAGCCAAACGCCAGCACCATCAGAATGCCGACCAGCAAAGCCGCCTGCACGGCCCAGATCGCCGTCAGTTTGGCGATCTCGGTGGTCACCGGAGCCGCCATGCCCGGCAGCGCGAGACTGTGGGTCTTGCCGTACCACTGCGGAATCCATTGGGTGAACAGCAGGTTCATGATGCCCACCGCCAGCAATGGCGACAGGGCAAGCCATGGGTTTGGCAGTTTCAGATCTTCAGCGGTTTCCGGCTCGTTGCGCAATTCAGTGCCGTAGCCTTCGCCAGCACGTTGCGCCTTGTTGCGTTGCCGCTGCAGAAACAGCATGCCGGTGCAGAACACGAAAATCGTGCCGATCACCCCCAGCCACGGCGCCGCCCATGCGGTGGTGTTGAAAAAGGTGCTGGGGATGATGTTCTGGATCTGCGGCGTGCCCGGCAGGGCGTCCATGGTGAAGGAGAAAGCGCCGAGAGCGATGGTGGCCGGGATCAGCCGCTTGGGGATATTGCTCTGGCGGAACATCTCGGCAGCAAACGGATAGACCGCGAAGACCACCACGAACAGCGACACGCCGCCGTAAGTAAGCAGAGCGCAGACCAGCACGATCACCAGCATCGCTTGCTTGGTGCCGAGCAAGCGAATGGCCGCCGCGACAATCGAACGGGAGAAGCCCGACAGTTCGATCAACTTGCCGAACACGGCGCCGAGCAGGAATACAGGGAAATACAGTTTGATGAAGCCGACCATTTTCTCCATGAACACCCCGGTGAACGCAGGGGCGACGGCGGAAGGGTCGGTGAGCAGAACTGCGCCGAGGGCGGCAATCGGGGCGAAGAGGATAACGCTGTAGCCACGGTAGGCGGCCAGCATCAGCAGCGCCAGGGCTGCCAAGGCAATGATCACACTCATGGTGTGTCTCTCCAGAATTGTTATTTTTGTGGGTAGAACGGGTGTGGGAGAGGCTATAGCGAGATCTGTGCCAGATAGCTAACTCATTGAAATATAAGGATGTTATTGATTGGTTTGAGGGGTTTTCAGGTGTTTTGTCTCATTTTAGAGACCGGGTTAAGCCGAAAAGATCGCAGCCTTCGGCAGCTCCTACAGTGCGGACGCGAATTTCCCCTGTAGGAGCTGCCGAAGGCTGCGATCCTTTGATCTTCAAACAATCGATCTACAGAAAGAGATCATTGTCTCTATTTAGAGACTCAGGCAATCCCCAACGCCACCATCTTCTTGTACAACGTCGACCGCCCAAGCCCCAATCGTACCGCCGCTTCCGGCACGTTCCCCGCACATTTCGCAAGAGCTGCCTGAATCAACTGCCGATCAAACCGCTCCCGCGCCTGAGCAAAAGTCTCGTCAGCCAGCGTCTCCATCGTCGGCACCGAGGCACGCTCAACTGGCGTCAACGTGCCAATCGCCGCACGAATATCCTGCTCGGTCAGCATCAAGTCATCACTGAGCAACGCCGCCCGTTCGAGCACATTACGCAGTTCGCGAATGTTCCCCGGCCAGGCATGCTGGCCGAGCAACGCCAGCGCATCCCGGTGCAGTTCGTGTTGGCTGCGCAGTTCTTCCAGAATCGCTTCACTGAGTGCCGGTAAATCATCAAGGCGTTCACGCAATGGCGGCACCTGAATCGGCAACACATTCAGGCGATAGTACAAATCGGCGCGGAACTCGCCGCGCTTGATCGCCGCTTGCAGATCGGTCGAGGTAGCAGCGATCACGCGCACGTCGCTCTGAATCACCTCGTTGGAGCCGACCGGTTCGAACTCCTTTTCCTGCAACACGCGCAGCAGCTTGCTCTGCAAGGGCAGCGGCATGTCGCCGATCTCGTCGAGGAATAACGTGCCGCCCTGGGCGATTTGCAACTTGCCGGTGCGACCCTTACGGTCGGCGCCGGTGAACGCGCCCGGTGCCGTGCCGAAAAATTCCGCCTCCAGCAGTGCCTCGGGAATTGCCGCGCTGTTGATGCTGACGAATGCTTTGTGCGCCCGTGGCGAAGCGCTGTGAATCGCTTGGGCCAGCAGCTCTTTGCCGGTGCCGGTCTCACCGAGCAGCAACACCGGTGACTCGGCGCTGGCACTGCGCCGGGCGCGGCGTTTGACTTCAAGGCTGGCGGCGCTGGTGCCGATGAAATGGGCGAAGTTGTATTTGGTCTGCCGGGCGCGCAGCAGAGAACGGGTCGAGGCCAGTTCTTCCTGCATGCTCAAGTAGCGTTTGAGCATCGGTGACAACGTGCGCAACTCGTCGAACAGGGCAAAACCGATCGCGCCGATGACCGTGCCGGCGTCATCGTGGATCGGCAGGCGCATCACCACCAAAGGCTCCTTCGGCGTGTCCTGCATGTCCAGAAGAATAGGGCGACCGGTGCGCACGACTTCCCGCAACAGGCTGCCGGGAATCACGCTTTCACAGGATTTGCCGATCGCGCCTGCAGCCGATTCAAGACCGAAACGCCGAGCATAACGCTCGTTCATCCAGACGATGTTGGCATCGCGGTCGACAATCACCGTGCCTTCGCTGGATTGCTCGATGATCTCGAACAGCGAACGGATCGCCAGGGTGCGCACCCGTTGGTAGTCCTTGAGGCTTTCGGTGGTGTTCATGGAGGCTGATCCTGATTGTATGTTGCCTGTGCCGGCCCTTTCGCGAGCAAGCTCGCTCCCACAGTAGATTGGGTCGTGGCCAAATTTTGTGTCCGGCGTGAACCTTGTGGGAGCGAGCCTGCTCGCGAAAGCCTCGACCCGGTTTCACGCCGAACACATATGACGCCTACCCCGGATGCGCCGCCGCCAACAGCTCTTTGGTGTACGGATGCTGCGGCGCATCGAACACCTCATGGCTGGCGCCACGCTCGACCACTTTGCCGTCCTTGATCACGATCATGTCGTGGGCCAGGGCGCGCACCACCGCCAGATCGTGGCTGATGAACAGATAGGTCAGACCGTGTTTTTCCTGAAGCTGGCGGAGCAGGGCGACCACTTGTTTCTGCACCGTGCGATCCAGCGCCGACGTCGGCTCATCAAGCAGGATCAGCGCCGGTTTCAGCACCAGAGCTCGGGCGATAGCGATGCGTTGGCGCTGGCCACCGGAGAATTCGTGGGGATAGCGATGGCGACTTTGCGGGTCGAGACCGACCTCTTTGAGTACGCGGATCACTTGCTCATCGCATTCATCAGCTGTCGACTCGCAGTGCACTTCCAGGCCTTCGCTGATGATCTGCGCGACTGACATGCGCGGGCTGAGGCTGCCGAACGGATCCTGAAACACCACCTGCATCTGGCGGCGCCATGGGCGCATTTGCTTCTGATTGAGACCGTCGAGTGCCTCGCCCTGAAAGCGGATACTGCCTTCGGAGTCGAGCAGACGCAGGATCGCCTGACCCAGCGTCGACTTGCCCGAACCGGACTCGCCGACGATGCCCAGCGTCTTGCCACGCTGGATGCTCAGGCTGATGCCATCCACCGCCCGCAGGTACTGCTTGCGCTGGAACAGACCGCCACCGACGACAAACTCAACCTTGAGATCGTCGACCTCCAGTACGTTTTCGCGCTCATCCCGAGGCAGTGCTTCGCCTTCGGGCTCGGCGTTGAGCAGCACGCAGCTATAAGGATGCTTCGGTTCGGTAAACAGGGTTTCGCAGGGCGCCTGCTCGACGATTTCCCCGGCCTTCATCACGCACACCCGTTGCGCGATGCTGCGCACCAGATTGAGGTCATGGCTGATCAGCAGCAGCGACATGCCCAGGCGCTGTTGCAGGGATTTGAGCAGCAGCAGGATCTTGCGCTGCACGGTCACGTCGAGCGCGGTGGTCGGTTCATCGGCGATCAACAGCTCCGGTTCGCAGGCCAGGGCCATGGCGATCATCACCCGCTGTCGTTGTCCGCCGGAGAGTTGATGTGGGTAAGCCTTGAGGCGTTCCTTGGGTTTCTGGATGCCCACCAGTCCGAGCAGTTCGAGGATCCGCGCCTGCGCCGCTTTGCCGCCGAGGCCACGGTGTAGCAGCAGGGTTTCGCCGATCTGTTTTTCGATGGTGTGCAGCGGATTCAGCGAGGTCATCGGTTCCTGAAAAATCATGGCGATGCGGTTGCCACGCAGTTCGCGCAAGACTTTGGGATCGGCGCCGATCAGTTCCTGTCCGCGATAGCGAATGCTGCCAGTGGTTTGCGCTTCGCTTTCGGGCAGCAATTGCAGAATCGAATGGGCAGTCACCGATTTGCCTGAACCCGACTCGCCAACCAGGGCCAGACACTCACCGGGGCGAATGTCCAAGCACAGGTCGCGCACCACGGTCTGGTCATGGAAGGCAACGTTGAGGTTACGGATTTCAATCAGGTTGTCAGTCATGGCCACGCTTCAGGATCGAGGGTCGAACGCGTCACGCAACGCTTCGCCGATGAACACTAATAAAGAAAGAATCAGCGCCAGGGTGAAAAACGCCGTCAGCCCGAGCCACGGTGCTTGCAGATTCTGTTTGCCCTGACCGATCAACTCACCCAGCGAGGCGCTGCCGGCGGGCATGCCGAAACCGAGAAAATCCAGCGCGGTGAGGGTGGAAATCGCCCCGGTCAGAATGAACGGCAAGTAGCTCAATGTTGCATTCATGGCGTTGGGCAGAATGTGTCGGAAGATCACCTTGCGATCGCTCAGGCCCAGCGCGCGGGCGGCTTTGACGTACTCCAGATTACGTCCGCGCAGAAACTCGGCGCGCACCACATCCACCAGCGCCAGCCATGAGAACAGCGCCATGATCCCCAGCAGCCACCAGAAATTCGGCTCGACGAAACCGGAGAGGATGATCAACAGGTACAACACCGGCAGCCCCGACCAGACTTCCAGCAAGCGCTGCCCGAGCAAATCGACCCAGCCACCGTAGTAGCCCTGCAATGCCCCGGCGGCGATGCCGATCAGAGCGCTGACAAAGGTCAGCATCAAGGCAAACAGAATCGACACCCGAGCACCGAAAATCACCCGCGCAAGCACGTCTCGCGCCTGATCATCAGTGCCCAGCCAGTTGACCGCCGTCGGCGGGCTCGGCGCCGGTTTGTTGAGGTCGTAGTTCGGTGTGTCGTCACTGAACGGAATCGGCGGGAACAGCAGCCAGCCACCGTCCTTGCGAATCAGGTTCTGCACATAGTCGCTGCGGTAATCGGCCTGGAACGGCAGTTGTCCGCCGAACTCCTGCTCGGTGTGGCGCTTGAACACCGGGAAGTACCACTGGTCCTGATAGCTGACGACCAGAGGCTTGTCATTGGCGATCAACTCACCACCCAGTGTCACCACAAACAGGCCGATAAACAGCCATAACGACCACCAGCCACGACGGTTTTTCTTGAAGCGCTCGAAGCGCCGGCGGCCCAGAGGCGAGAGCTTGAACATCAGGCGTTCCTCGCAGCGAAGTCGATACGCGGGTCGACCAGCGTGTAACACAGGTCACCCACCAGTTTTATCAGCAGGCCGAAGAGGGTAAAGATGAACAGCGAACCGAACACCACCGGATAATCCCGCGAAACTGCTGCTTCGTAGCTCATGCGCCCAAGACCATCGAGGGAGAAGATCACTTCGATCAGCAAGGAACCGGCGAAGAACACACTGATGAATGCCTGAGGAATGCCGGACACCACCAGCAGCATCGCGTTGCGGAACACATGGCCGTACAGCACGCGACGCTCGCTCAGGCCTTTGGCGCGCGCGGTCACCACATACTGGCGGGTGATTTCATTGAGAAACGAGTTCTTGGTCAGGATCGTCAGCGTGGCGAAACCGCCGATCACCAGCGCCGTCACCGGCAGCACCAGGTGCCAGAAGTAGTCAGCGATTTTGCCGAGGGTCGACAGCGATTCGAAGTTGTCCGACACCAGGCCCCGCACCGGAAACCAGTTCAGCGACGTGCCGCCGGCAAACACCACGATCAGGAACATCGCAAACAGAAACGCCGGCATCGCGTAGCCGATGATGATCGCCGTGCTGCTCCAGATATCGAAATGACTGCCATGGTGCACGGCCTTGCGGATCCCCAGCGGGATCGACACCAGATAGGTGATCAGTGTCGCCCATAGCCCGAGGGAAATGGTCACCGGCATTTTTTCCAGGATCAGGTCGGTGACTGTCGCGCCACGGAAAAAGCTTTTGCCGAAATCCAGTTGTGCGTAGTTCTTCAGCATCAGCCACAAACGTTCATGGGCCGGTTTGTCGAAGCCGTACTGTTTTTCGATGTCCTTGATCAGTTGCGGATCGAGGCCGCGACTGGCGCGGGAAGTACCGCTCATGGTTTCGCTGGCGCCGCCGATCCCTTGCAGGTGAGCGATGGCCTGTTCCACCGGACCGCCGGGCGCGGCCTGGATAATCACGAAATTGACCAGCAGGATGATCACCAGCGTCGGGATGATCAGCAGCAGGCGCCGCAGTATGTAACCCCACATCAGTGCGGCCCTCCGGGTCTGCCACGGGCAATTTTTTCCGCGGTCATCTGCTGATTGGTCAGCGGTGTGCTGCTGATTTCCCACCAGCTCTCGATGGCTTCGTCATTGCTGGCTTGCACCGACGGTATGCCGAAGCGGTTCCACCACACGGTCGAGGTGCCCGGTGGATAGTAGTTGGGAATCCAGTAGTAATTCCATTGCAGGACCCGGTCCAGGGCGTGCGCGTAATGCAGCATGTCGGACTGGGTGGAGGCGCGGATCAGGCCGTTGATCAACGTATCCACGGCAGAATTTTTCAACACCATATAGTTGTTCGCGCCTGGGTCGTTGGCCGACGCGGAGGCGAAGTAATTGAGCAATTCGCCCCCCGGCGAGGTGCTGACCGGGTAGCCGGTGACGATCATGTCGTAGTCGCGGCTCATCAAGCGATTAACGTATTGCGAGGAGTCGATACGGCGAATGTTCAGATCGATGCCGATCTGTTTCAGTGTGCGCTTGTACGGCAGCAGCAAGCGATCCATGCCGTTCTGGCTGACCAGGAAGGTGAAGCTCAGTGGTTCGCCCTGGGCGTTCACCAACTGATCGCCATCCGGTTTCCAGCCCGCCTGTTCGAGCAGTTCGAGGGCCTGCAACTGTTTGTCACGGATGACGCCGCTGCCATCGGTTTTCGGCGCTTCGAAGACTTTAGTGAAAACCTCTTCGGGAACCTGGCCGCGCAGCGGTTCGAGGATTTTCAGTTCCTGCGCATCGGGCAGTTCGCTTGCCGCCAGTTGTGTGTTGGAAAAGTAGCTCTGCTGGCGGATATACATACCGCGCATCATCTGCCGGTTGCTCCACTCGAAATCCCAAAGCATGGCCAAGGCCTGGCGTACGCGGCGATCGGCGAACATGGGTTTCTGCAGGTTGAACACAAAACCCTGGGCTGACTGTGGCGCCTCGGTGGCCAGATGCGCCTTTTGCAGGCGTCCGTCGCTCAGTGCCGGGCTGTCATAGCCGATCGAGTAGCCAGTGGCCGAAAACTCGCGGTTGTAGTCATAGGCGCCACCGCGCAGCACTTGGCGGGCGACGTCGGTATCACCGAAGTACTCGATGCTGAAATGATCGAAATTGTACAAGCCACGACTGACCGGCAGATCCTTGCCCCACCAGTCGGCGTTGCGTTCAAACGTGATACTGCGCCCCGAATCGACCTTGCCGACTCGATACGGGCCGCTGCCCAAGGGGGCTTCATAACCGCCGCCGCCGGCGAAATCGCGACGCTTCCACCAATGCTCGGGGAATACCGGCAGGGTCGCGATGTCCAGTGGCAGGGTGCGGTTTTCATTACTCTTGAAATCGAAGCGCACGGTCAGCGGCGCTTCGACTTCGACGCCTTTGACGTCGGCAAACTGGGTGCGATAACGCAGGCTGCCCTGGGTCATCAATAAATCGTAGGTGTAACGCACGTCTTCGGCGGTGATCGCTTTGCCGTCGGCGAAGCGTGCCTTGGGATTGATGTAGAAGCGCAGCGACAGACCATCGTCCGAGCGTTCCATCTTTTGCGCGACCAGACCGTAGACCGTGTAAGGCTCGTCGAGCGAACGCTGGGCCAGCGGCGAATAGAGCAAGCCATCGATCTGAGTGACGCCGATGCCTTTGTCTATATAAGGAAGAACATGGTCGAAGTGGCCGATCTCGATGGCCGAGCGGCGCATTGTCCCGCCCTTTGGCGCTTGCAGGTTGGTGTAGTCGAAATGACTGAAACCGGCAGGATACTTGGCAGGCTCGCCATAAACGGTCAACGCGTGTTGCGGTGCAGCGTTTGCGCCGGTGGCGCCCGTCAACAGGGCGAGGGCGGTGAGCATCAATGTGGGGAAAACCAGTCGCATTGTCAGCCTTGGAACCGGGAAATCGATAAGCGCAAGTTGTACGCGAGAGGCGCGTCAGTCGCCAGCCGTATATGTAACTGAAACACAACGGCCCACCAGAAGGCGGGCCGTTGGCAAGCAATCAGGCGACGGATCAGTCCTGACGGCTGGTGACTTCCAGCAGGTGATAACCGAACTGGGTTTTTACCGGACCTTGCACGACGTTGATTGGCGCGCTGAAGACCACGGTGTCGAATTCCTTGACCATCTGGCCAGGACCGAACGAACCCAGATCACCGCCCTGACGGCTCGATGGGCAGGTGGAGTTGGCCTTGGCGACTTCGGCGAAATCAGCGCCGCCTTCGATCTGGGCCTTGAGTTCGTTGCACTTGTCTTCGCTGGAAACCAGGATGTGGCGGGCAGTGGCTTTAGCCATGGGGAAACTCTCCAATCTATTTCAGTAAAAGTGTGGAGCCTACCGGATTCAGTGGGCGAATTCTCGGCAAAGTTCCGTTCGGTTGTCCGTGGCTTTGATCAGAGATTCGCGGCTCGCAGGCGTTCAGCATGTTCGACGTACAGCTCAATCGGGTCGAGCAGTGCGGTTGCCGTGCTGGCCGTGCGGCGCAGGCTGCCCAGATGGTCCAGCGGGTAGTCGGAGCGGATCACTTGCCCCAAGTGAGAACTGAAGCGGCCAACGAAGCCGTCATTCTGCTGCGTTTCGGTCATGAAGTACTGCGATAACGCGTGGCAAATGCTTTGGGTTGGATCGAGTGTCGACGGGCTGTTGGCCGGCAGGACGCCGCTCCATGAGTAATAGCGTACGCCGTTGACCTGTTCCGGGCCTTGTCCGCCCCAAGTGCTGGGCAATCCCTGCGGAAACTTGTCGTTGAACTCGCCTACGCCTTCGGTCGTCAGTGCATTGAGCGCCGCCAGTGCGTTCTGCGGCAAGGTGACACTGCCACTGAGCAACGATAGAAAATCGGCAAATAGCGTCGCTATATTTTGGGCGACGACCTCCGGCAGCCGCCCGGGTATCAGGGCCTTACGCAGAAAGTCGGCCAGTTCTGAACCGTGATTCGGGCCGCTGACAGAGGTTACGGAAGCGACGGCGTGTGGCGCGAGCGCCGCAGCGTATCGAGCAGCCAGTGCTCCCTGACTGTGTCCTATGAGGTTGACTTTGTCTGCACCTGTGCCTCGCAAGACACGATCAATCTGTGCAAGTAATTGTTCACCCCTGATTTCGTTTTTATGGGTGGCAGAAAGGTGCGGAACAAACACTCGGCTGCCGGCCGTTTTCAGAGCGTCCTTTACGTCATGGAACAGCTCGAAGTGACCGATGCGCTCGAATCCGAACAGGCCATGTACCAACAGGACGGGATAGCGAGTTGAAGCATTCCGTTGCATGTTCTTACCTTTTTCGCAGAAGTTCATCGGGGAATCCGGAGGCCACTCTAAAACACTCATCCCGTTGAAGAAGTAAGAAGGGGCTTCTCTTGGCCGTTGAATCTGGACTAGTGGCTGTACGAATTTTCAGATACTTATGAAATCCGAATCGGAAGTTGAGGACATCTTTCGCTCGGTTGATGGCGTTTTTGCGTAGTTTGCCTACCCGGTGGGAGGCCTTTGCCGGATGTTCGCGGCGGCTGAGGCTGACATCGAAAGTGTGCGCAATAGCGTTCAATGTTGGCTGTCGACGCCGCCCATGAAAGCGGCGTTCTTTCCAAGGAATGGAGCCACTAATGCACACGCACGAAGTCGAGTTTTGCTACCGGATGCGCCACCCCGCCAGCCCCTGTGTTTCGAACGAACTGCTGCCAGCGGCAACCGTTGATAGTCTGAAGGGGGCGGTGCTTGATCCATCGCTGGGCAAGGTCGTTGTCCGTATTGCTCCTTATGCAAACATGAGCTGCGGCGATCAGTTGCTCTTGAGTTGGGACGGTCTGGACATAGAGGGCTTTGCTTATCAGCATGAAATGGTTCGCTATATCAGCGAAGCCCAGGTCGGCAAAGATATCGTTTTCGTGATCAAAGGCCTGCACATCGCTGCACTGGATGGCGGTTCGCTGGCGGTCTACTGGAAACTGCTCAGTGCGCGCTCGGCTGAACCGGCGGTGTCTGCCCGTGTGCATTTGTCCGTGGGCGATGTCCGGCCACAATTGCTTGCACCGATTGTCGAGGGGGCGATCGGAGGGGCGCTGGATCCGGCGCGGGTGCCGGACGGCACGCTTATCGTGCTCCAGCCTTATGCCCGAATGGCGGCGGGGGATCGAGTCACGTTGCTGTGGGGCGCTGACGCATTGTCAGCAACGTTCAGCGACAGCTTGAAGGTCGAAACCTTTGCTGTCGCAGACGTACTGTCATTCTGGGTTGAAGGGGCGCACATCGCTGCTCATCTCGGCGGCGAGGTGGTGGTGCGTTATCAGGTCGAGCAGGCGGGCGGAGTCATTCGCGAGTCCGAGGCGGCAAGAATTCTCGTAACCCCGTTCCTGCGGGGAGAACTTGAGGCTCCCGATGTACTTGAGGCTGAAGACGGCGTGCTGTTGAAAGAGGACTCCGTCGATGGCGTCACCATCGTGATCGGTAATGCCCGGACGCAGGAAGGCGAGTTGGTCTATCTCAAGTGCGACGGGGAACTGTTCAATCATCGGGATGACCGTGAAATCACTCGGGAGACGGCGGGGAAGCCGCTGATCTTCATTGTGCCGCACCGATTCTGGCGTGAGCACCTTGGCACGACCGTGCGGGTGGCCTACACGGTTGAACGTCTGGACGATGTCAGTCAGACGTCTGCGGCCACACAGGTGCGAGTGGAGGGGTAACGCGGCGTGACCAGCCCTGCGGTTTGCAATAAATCTGCGGGGCTGGCCGGATAATCAGCCTTTTGTCTGTGTACTGAGGCGTTGAGAGGCGTCCAGCAGCAAACGCTCCGTTGCGCTGAAACCGAGGCAGCCATCGGTAATCGAAACCCCGTAACGCAGGGATTCGCTCAGCGGCTGGCAGCCCTCGAACAGGTGAGACTCGATCATCATGCCGATCAGAGAACGGTCACCTTGCAGGCGTTGCTCAAGCACTTCGTTGAAGACGCCAGGCTGGCGTAGCGGGTCCTTGCCACTGTTGGCGTGGCTGCAATCGACCATGATCCGGCTCGGAATCTTCAGGCGATCCAGGTCGGCATGGATTTTGGCCACACTCTCGCGATCATGGTTCGGCCCTTTATGGCCGCCGCGCAGAACGAGGTGGGTGTCGGGGTTGCCTGGCGTTTGAATGATGGCTGGATGGCCCTGACTATCGACGCCGAAATGCCGGTGCGGATGGGCTGCCGAACGCATGGCGTCAACTGCAATGGCGGCACCGCCGTCGGTGCCGTTCTTGAAGCCGACGGGCATGCCCAATCCACTGGCCATCTCCCGATGGATCTGCGATTCAGTGGTGCGCGCGCCAATGGCCACCCAGCTCAACAGGTCATCGAAGTAACCGGCAGCCATGGGTTGCAGCAGCTCGGTGGCCACCGGCAGGCCGAGGCGGATCATTTCCAGCATCAGCTCACGCGAAAGCGTAAGGCCGCCAGCCATGTCATCACTGCCATCCAGATGCGGGTCGTAGGCCAGACCTTTCCAGCCGACCGTGGTGCGCGGTTTTTCGACATAGGCTCGCATCACCAACAGCATTTCGCCGCTGACTTCTTCAGCCAGTCGAGCGAGCTTGCCAGCGTATTCGAGTGCGGATAGCGGATCATGGATAGAGCAGGGCCCGACGATGACCAGCAGGCGCTGATCCTGGCCGTTGAGAATGGCGCGAACCGCCTGACGGTGGGCGGTGACTTGCTGGCTCAAGGCATTGCTCAGGGGCAATTGCTGTTTGAGTTGCAACGAGCTGGGCAGACGCAGAGTCAATGCTTCGTTGGCAGGATTCAGAGTGGACAGCGGCAGAGCAGAAACGGACGAGTTCATATTCGGTCTTCCTGGGCTGGCGGCGGGTTCTCCCGCTCGCTCGGCCCTACTGGGGTGTTCGACAATTGGCCGTATTGGCTACGTGTGTGTGCTTGCCACCTGTAGGTGACCGATCGGAGGCGGCAGGCTGTCCCGAGCGGAAGCTGGTAAATCGCCAGGCGTTAAAGCTGTCGTAACGGTAATAAGTGGCGTAGTTCATTTCGTGAATCCTCAAAGTGTCTGGTGTGTTGCTGAAAAGTTTGGGGCTGAAAAAACAAAACCCCCGGTCGGGAGGCCGACCGGGGGTTGAGAATTCTCTGGTAGGCGACCCGTTGTTATGGGCGCCGTTTGGGTATCAGGCGCGCCAGTGGCTAAACCAATACCCAAAATAAAAGCTGACCGGAGCGCAAACGTCATTCACCCGGGCAGCCGCAACCGAGCGCAAGGCGCTGGCTGTACGAAGCTGTGAGAGGGCGTTGAACATGGTCTGTCTCCAATGAATGGGCCGAGCTTACTAGAGGGCGATACGCCTCAGCAATCAGAAATTGCTATCGCGTAATCAACAAAACATCTATTGCTAGCGTCGCGCTGGAGTTGTGACATTCTGCACTTCGCTTGATGACCAAGGATGAACCGTGTCGACACAAAACATTGCTGCTGCTCAGTCTCTGCTCATTGCCGATGATCTGTTGGTCAAGGCCGAGCGCGTCGTGGGTGCGTGGCTGGGGCGAATTGTTCCTGCTGTGCAAGCCTGATGACATTCCACTTACGATTGGCGGTTCCAGAAGATCTGGCGTTTGCCCGTGATCTTACCTGTCAGAACATGCTGCGCTACTACATTCGCCATGACCTGCTATGGCAGGACGAAGCGTTCGACGTGGCATGGTTGGGGCGGCAAAACTGGCTGATAGTGAAGGGTGATGTGCCAGTGGGCTTTCTCAGTCTCAGTCGGGATATGCGCGCGCTGTACATTCGTGAACTGCAGGTTGCTGAAACGCATCAGGGGCAGGGCGCTGGTTCTTGGGCGATCGATCAGGTTATCGACATGGTCCGCAAAGAAAGACGCCCGGCTCTACGCCTGACCGTATTTGAAAATAATCCGGCGAGAAACTTGTATGAGAGAAAAGGACTACAGGTTCGGGGCGCGGACGAGTGTTTTCTGCGAATGCAGCTTGATATCAGTACACATGTGCTCTGAAACCCACGGCCGGCAAGCCTTCAATGATGAATTGAAACTTTTTAAATGACGCTTTCCGCTAGGTCTGCGTGGCACTTTTTGCTAAGGTGTCCGGCATCCCAATATGACCATATCGCGAGGTGTCTGCTTGATTAGGGTGCTAGTGGTCGATGACCATGATCTCGTTCGTACAGGCATTACACGTATGCTGGCCGATATCGATGGCTTGCAGGTGGTTGGCCAGGCCGAATCCGGGGAAGAGTCCCTGATCAAGGCTCGAGAGTTGAAGCCCGATGTGGTGCTGATGGACGTCAAGATGCCTGGCATCGGCGGCCTGGAAGCCACGCGCAAACTGTTGCGCAGTCATCCGGATATCAAGGTGGTCGCGGTCACGGTGTGTGAGGAGGATCCTTTCCCGACACGCTTGTTGCAGGCCGGTGCTGCGGGTTATCTGACCAAGGGCGCGGGTTTGCCGGAAATGGTCCAGGCGATTCGCCTGGTATTTGCCGGCCAACGCTATATCAGTCCGCAGATTGCCCAGCAATTGGCGATCAAATCCTTCCAGCCCTCCAACGATTCTCCCTTCGATGCCTTGTCCGAGCGCGAAATTCAGATCGCCTTGATGATTGTCGGCTGTCAGAAGGTACAGATCATTTCCGACAAATTGTGCCTGTCGCCGAAAACCGTGAACACCTACCGCTATCGTATTTTCGAGAAGCTTTCGATCAGCAGCGATGTCGAGTTGACCCTGTTGGCGGTTCGTCACGGCATGGTTGATGCCAGCCTCTGACCATGACTGAAACATTCGATTCCGGCGCGTTTCTGTCGACAGTCAGCGGGCGCCCAGGCGTCTATCGCATGTTCGACAGCGATGCACGCCTGTTGTACGTGGGCAAGGCCAAGAACCTGAAAAAACGCCTGGCCAGCTACTTTCGCAAAACCGGCCTGGCGCCGAAGACTGCCGCGTTGGTGGGGCGCATTGCGCAGGTCGAAACGACCATCACCGCCAACGAAACCGAAGCGCTGCTGCTTGAGCAGACGCTGATCAAGGAGTGGCGGCCGCCGTACAATATCCTGCTGCGCGACGACAAATCCTATCCCTATGTGTTTCTGTCCGACGGCCAGTTTCCGCGCCTGAGCATTCATCGCGGGGCCAAAAAGGCCAAGGGCAAGTACTTCGGTCCCTATCCGAGTGCCGGCGCCATACGTGAAAGCCTGAGTCTGCTGCAAAAGACCTTCTTCGTTCGGCAGTGTGAAGACAGCTACTACAAGAACCGTACCCGTCCATGTCTGCAGTATCAGATCAAGCGCTGCAAGGCGCCTTGCGTGGGGCTGGTCGAGCCTGACGTGTATGCCGAAGACGTGCGCCACTCGGTCATGTTTCTTGAGGGGCGCAGTCACGCGCTGACCAACGAGCTGTCCACGGCGATGGAGGAGGCGGCGATCAACCTGGAGTTCGAACGAGCCGCCGAGTTGCGTGACCAGATCGCGCTGCTGCGCAGGGTTCAGGATCAACAAAGCATGGAAGGCGGCACAGGGGACATCGATGTCATCGCGGCATTCGTTAACCCGGGTGGCGCCTGCGTGCACCTGATCAGTGTGCGTGGCGGGCGCGTGTTGGGGAGCAAGAATTTCTTTCCGCAAGTCGGCATCGAGGAGGACGTGTCGGAAGTCATGGCCGCGTTTCTTGGCCAGTATTTCATCAGCAGCCCTGAGCGCGATTTGCCGAGCGAACTGATCGTCAACGTGGTGCATGAAGATTTTCCAACGTTGATCGAAGCGATCCATGAGTTGCGTGGTCGCGAGCTTGCCATCAGTCACCGGGTGCGCGGTACGCGGGCACGCTGGCAGCAACTGGCCGTCACCAACGCCGAGCAGGCATTAGGTGCACGCCTGGCCAACCGCCAACACACCGCTGCGCGCTTTGAAGCCTTGGCCGAAGTGTTGAATCTCGATGAACCGCCGCAGCGCCTGGAATGCTACGACATCAGCCATTCCAGCGGTGAGGCGACGGTTGCTTCCTGTGTGGTCTTTGGCCCGGAAGGCGCGATCAAGTCGGACTACCGGCGCTATAACATCGAAGGGGTCACGGCGGGTGACGACTATGCCGCCATGCATCAGGCCTTGACGCGACGCTTCAGCAAACTCAAGGAAGGCGAGGGCAAGTTGCCAGACATCTTGCTGGTGGACGGTGGCAAGGGCCAGCTGTCGATGGCTCGCGATGTTCTCAACGAGTTGGCCGTACCAGATCTGATTCTGCTCGGTGTTGCCAAAGGCGCTACTCGCAAGGCGGGCTTCGAAACGTTGTATCTGAATGATGCGGCGCATGAGTTCACCTTGCGTGGCGACTCGCCGGCGCTGCACTTGATTCAACAGATTCGCGATGAGGCGCACCGCTTCGCGATTACCGGACACCGCGCACGCCGTGGCAAAACCCGCCGTACGTCAACGCTGGAAGGCGTTGCCGGCGTTGGGCCGACCCGACGTCGCGACTTGTTGAAACATTTTGGTGGATTGCAGGAGCTGACTCGTGCAAGCATCGAAGAGATCGCCAAAGCCCCGGGGATCAGTAAAAAGCTCGCAGAGTCGATTTATGCGAACCTGCATAGCGAGTAGAATGCCCCTTCACCTCGTAGCCAGTTGTGCCGATGAATATCCCTAATCTGATTACCGTTCTACGCGTCCTGCTCATTCCGATCTTCATTTTGCTGTTCTATCTGCCTTATCAGTGGAGTTACATGGCCTCCGCCTCGGTGTTTGCCTTTGCGGCAGCGACGGATTGGCTGGACGGTTATCTGGCTCGCCGTCTGGAGCAAAGCACTCCGTTCGGGGCGTTTCTCGATCCGGTAGCCGACAAGCTCATGGTTGCGGTGGCACTGGTGCTGCTGGTTCAAGAGCACGGCAATCTCTGGCTCACTCTGCCGGCTGCTGTCATCATCGGTCGCGAGATTGTGGTGTCGGCATTGCGTGAATGGATGGCCGAGCTTGGTGCTCGTGCCCACGTAGCCGTTTCAAATCTGGGCAAGTGGAAAACTGCGGCGCAGATGCTTGCGCTGGTCATTCTGTTGGCCAACCCGAAGGACTTCAGTTTCTGGGTTATCTTGGGTTATGCCTTGCTGATGGTCTCTGCCGGCCTGACCTTGTGGTCGATGGTGCAGTACCTGCGCGCCGCCTGGCCGCACCTGAAGACTGATGTTGAAAAGAAATAAAACTTTTTTGAATCAAGGGGTTGACGGAGCTTCTTAATTCTATAGAATGCGCATCACCAAGCGGGAATAGCTCAGTTGGTAGAGCACGACCTTGCCAAGGTCGGGGTCGCGAGTTCGAGTCTCGTTTCCCGCTCCAAGTTTGTACAGTGTTTGTTGTTGTGCTACTGACAGCAGATACTTTGAGGCCGAGTAGCAAAATGGTTATGCAGTGGATTGCAAATCCACCTACGCCGGTTCGATTCCGACCTCGGCCTCCACTATAAACAAGCTCCGTAGATCCATGATTTACGGAGCTTTTTTATTTGCACTGCGCTGCAAGATTTAGTCTTGAATAACGGCCATTGCAAACTTGCTTCACCGGGAAGTGATGTATATATTTCCCGCACTGCTGTTCAAGGCTTGATCCTGTCAGGATCGCGACTGTGCAGCAGAAGATAGCAGCACCGCGCTACCGCCCGAATGGCGAAACTGGTAGACGCATGGGACTTAAAATCCCCCGCTCGTAAGGGCGTGCCGGTTCGATTCCGGCTTCGGGCACCATCTTAAATCAAGGGTTTGCGGGCGAAAGCTGATGCAAGCCCTTGTTTGTTTCTGGTCCACAATCATTTGGTTGGCATTGCTGTTTGCCCTTGCAATTCCTGATGTATGGCTCGGTCATTATCACGGTCGTACACTCAAGTTGATTCCCCGCCTGCAAAATCTCACGCTGGACTCTGCCTTGTCTGTACCTGCCTAGGCGCGCAAATCTTGCCTCTGAAACTCAGCCTTAAGCCATCCGTTCCGCTGGTTGCCGTTGGGCGCGGAGGGGAGTGCATTCAGGTGGTGTGCCAGCGGTTTGGTACGAGACGGTTGTCATAGCTCGCAGTTTCATCCAAATCTCTCGATTGCCCAGCGGCTAATATCTGCAAGCTGCATGGCGTTACGAAAAGATGCCCGGACGTAGCCGGGCTTTTAGGGAAGAGTTCAGCGCGAATCCACTTCTTTCGGAGAACGAGACGAAGTTTTTTCACTTCGTCTCCGAAGCCAGCTAAAGAACGCGTGTACCGGATGCAGGAAGGCCACAAGCACGCCGATGAGCATGATGATGAAGATGGCCACAAGCGGGATGCTTTCGTGCGAGAACATGGTGGGTTACTCCTGTAGTCACTATGTCGGAACCCGCAGCCTAGACGCATCGAACCATGTTTTCGATGAACGTATATTCATCCTTCAGCGCCTCGGTTGTGCTACAGCGAGGCTCACCAGTCAGGCGGTATCTGGAAATCAGCGAGCAACCAAAAGACCCTCCCGAGTTGGCTGGGTTATTTGAAATTTGGTTCGTAAAACATTCGCTGTATCGCCGCGCAACCGCCAGACAAAACCATTTGCTCAATGCTGAACCCGCTTGTGAAGTGCCTGTTCGGGTATTAGCACCCGGCAAACTGTGCGTCCGCCGGGAACCCGGCGCGTTTAAGGCATCAAGACAGAATCGACAACGTGGATCACGCCGTTTGACTGCATCACGTCTGCGATGCTGATACTTGCCTTACCGCCTTTGGCGTCCACCACCCATAGCTTGCCTTCGTACAGCTTGATACTCAGCGACTCACCTTGAACGGTTTTCAGCATAACGGTGCCGCCGTTCTTTTTGGCCTCGGCCATTATTTGTGTGGATGTGTGAGTGCCGGGCACAACATGGTAGGTCAGGATTTTGGTCAGATCGGCTTTGTGTTCAGGCTTTACCAGCGTGTCGACGGTGCCTGCCGGAAGCTTCGCAAACGCTTCGTTTGTCGGAGCGAAGACGGTGAATGGACCTTTGCTGTTGAGCGTATCAACCAGCCCGGCAGCCTTGACCGCCGCTACAAGTGTCGTGTGATCCTTCGAGTTGACTGCGTTCTCAACGATGGTTTTAGTGGGGTACATCGCTGCGCCTCCGACCATCACCGAGTCGGCGGCAAAGCTGAGCGTTGCAGTTACACAGAGAATGGCGAAGCAGGCTGCTGCAGCAATTTTTTTGTAAAAGGCATGCATGATGTATCTCCTTGGCTCTTGTGCCCTCCGAGTGAGGGTATTGGATCTACGAGCCAGCGATCAAAATGGATGCATCGGTTGTTGAAATGATTTTGTGAGTGCTGTCGGTGTCAGGCTTTTGTCCTGGTACTGGTGGCCGCTCATAACGGTGTGCCGGTTCGGCCACCCTGAATAGCAAAGGCCTACATGAGTTTCCTCATGCAGGCCTTTTTTGTGCCTTGCTTACACGCACTGCTAGACGAATGCTTGCCCGCTAAAGCCGCGAGGCAAGCGCTGAAGACCGGCCATTGCAGTCAGGCGCTCGATCCACTCTGCGCGCCAGTTGGTTGCACCGTGGGAGGTTTTGGCCTGACGGGCCATGCGGCGGGTGGCGTTGCGCTGATCCTTTCGCGCCTGTTTGTAGGCATCGGTATTGCGGCAACTGCGGCACTTCACGCGATTGAGTTCGCGGCTTGCCGACAGTTGTTTGCCTTTATGGCCGCAGGCCAGATGCCCGTCGACGTTGAAATGGATAACCATAACTGTCTCCTTTGCGACATGTATAAGTTATGACAACTCACGCACGGCAACCGTTCGCCATTTGGGCGCTGGTCAAAAAAACACCCACATGCGGGCGGGAGAGGGCGTTACTTTGCAAAGGAGTGATTTCACTGTCGTCGCGCAGATGCAGTCGTCACGTGAAAAACTGGAAAAATAGACATTACGGGCAGACACAAGCGCGGTGACTCCTGTGTCACCGCTAATGAGCAAATTCCTGACACCCTGGCCGGGTCGAGGTCATCTGAACCGAGGCAGTGGCCGATCAACAGGCTTTAGCGCCGACAGCGTGTTGCGAATCAGCGGAGCATCCTTCTCGATGTCGTTCAGCCGGTCTCGAATGCGCAGGGCGGTGGGGTGTCCACCTTGGTGATCGACCCAGTCGGCGATCTCTTTGCAAGCGGCGGCGAGGCGCGCTTGTCGAGCGTCGAGCAGGGTGAGGAGGGTGGTGATGGACTCTTTTTCGGACATGGAACACCTCCGTTCTATGAAACCTGAGCTGCAGCAAAAAGCCCGCGTGTTGCGAGCCTTCTGCCGTGGGGCGCTGCTCCTTCAGCTGGTTTCAGTATAGACCCGCTTCTGATCGGCATCAGCCTGAAGACTGGCGGGCCGCTGATGGGGAACTCGCTGCGTTGAGGCGTCTGCATTCACCTCGTGCTTCACCCTCCGTGTCGTAGCCATCGCCGATGAAACCGCCAGTACGTGTGTCGCAGATGCGAAACCAGCTAGTGGCTTTGGCGGGATCATGCTGGCTGTCTTCGGCACGTCGGCCGTAAATAATGATCTTGTTGCAACGCTTCACGACGAAAATGTCTTCCATGGCGTCACCGCAGCTGATTCGTGTCAGATCAACTATAGAAGCCCTCGGCAATCGTGCAAAAAATAGGCAGGTCAGCTCGTCGGTTGCCAGCGCCAGCCTTCGGGGTGCCAGGTCAAACAATGGCTTGGGTTTAACGCCTGTAGAAACGCTTGATCGTGGGAAACCGCGACAATCGCTCCGGGAAATGCCTGCAAGGCGTGTTCGAAAGCGTGCACCGACGCCAGGTCCAGATGATTGGTCGGCTCATCCAGCAGCAGTAATTGTGCGGGCGTCTGGCGCCACAACGCCAGCGCAAGGGCTGCTTTCAAGCGTTCGCCGCCACTGAGTGAGGCGCACGGGCGGTTAACGCGTTGTGCGTCGAGTTGCAGATGAGCGAGAAAGCTGCGCAACTCACCTTCGCTCAAAAGTGTTTGCTGTGCCTGCAACTGATCGACAATCGACGTTTGATCATCCAGCAGCTTCAGTTGTTGGTCGAGAAAGGCAAAAGGCACGTGCGTGATGCACTCGCCGCTTACCGGCGCCCATTCACCTGCCAGCAATTTCAACAGCGTCGATTTGCCACAACCGTTGTGACCGCTGACAGCGATGCGCATCGGCCCTTGAATGGCGAGGTCAAGGCGGGTGCTGGGCGCATCTGCCGGTAACCATGGCAAGCACGCGTCGATCAGCGTGCACACCCGCCGATTGCTCGGCACCATGCTGCCCGGCAGATTGATCAGCACGCCGTCGGCGGGCAGGACGTTTTCGTACGCCTCGCGAACACGCTGATCCAGATCGGCCTTGCGTACCTGGTGACCGACTTTTACCTGCCCCATGATGTCCCGCGCAGCGGCTTTCAACGCTGCCTGTTCGAAGCCCGAAACGTTGGCACTTTGTGCGTGGCGACGGCTGCCGGCCGCATGGCGCTGGATCGTGTCGTGCTCGCGTTGCAGCCGCGTACGTTCGCGCTGACGTTCGATACGGGCCCGATCGAGCAGTGTCTGCGCCGCCTGTTGATGGATCCTGCGTTGCTCGGTGAAATCCGAAAACCTTCCGCTGAAAACCGTTACTCCCAACGCCGTGAGTTCGACAAATCGCTGCATCTGCTCCAGAAGCTGGCGGTCGTGACTGACGATAATCAGGCCGCCACGCCAGCGCTCAAGCAGGCTCATCAGCCATTGCCGACCGGCGCTGTCGAGGTGATTGGTGGGCTCGTCGAGCACCAGCAATGGCGCCTGACTCAGCAGTGCGCCGATCAAAGCGATTCTGGCTTGCTGGCCACCGCTGAGGTGCTCCGTCAGATCCGACCCGGTGAGGTCGGTCAGCCCGGCCCCATCGAGCATCTGGCGCAAGCGTTCGGCCAGATCCCAGCGTTCATCGATGAGGTCGAAGTCGTGCGCAGTGGCAGCACCGCATCTTAGTCGCTCCAGTGCGCTGAGCGCCGGGGCCGTCCCCGTTGCATCGGCGACGGTTTGCCCGGGTGTGGCGATGAACGTTTGTGCGACGTAATGCACGCAAACCAAGCGTGCCACGCTGCCGGTGCCGGGTTGTAATTGCCCGGCAATCAAACGTGCAAGCACGCTTTTGCCAACACCATTGCGCCCGACGATCGCAGTCGGTTGATGATCGAAAGTCAGGTTCAGGTCTTCGAACAGTGTTGCGCCATTGGCGAACTGAAAGCCCAGTTGATTCAGGGAAACGAGTGCGGGTGTACGCGAGACGTGAGTCATCGGCACCTCCAAAAAATGTCGTGAAAACTGACAAGCGCCGAGAACGGCGTGTCGCGATTACATTTTTAGAAGGCTGGATTGTTCACTGCTGCGGTCGTCCGAAGGAGGAGAGGTCGCTAGCCTAGATGACGCTCCCTTGCGGATCAAGATGCATCGGTCATCTCGCTCATTCGCTCGAGAAACATCGCCAGTGCCACTTCCTCCGCACGCAGGCCTTTGCGCACGCGCGGGCGAGGCAGTTCAGCGAGGGCGCCGAGCATGAATTTCTCCACCACGGCGGGGTGAATGTAGCATTTTCGGCACACCGCCGGGGTGTTGCCCAACTGCTTGGCGACGCCTTTGACCATCTCCACCACATGCCGCTTGGCCTCGGTCTCGGACTCCCATTGCAACTCGCGCAACACCGCCAGCGCCAAGGCACTGCCGGCCCAGGTGCGGTAATCCTTGGCGGTGAAATCGGCGCCGGTCAGGGTTTGCAGGTAGGCGTTGACGTCGGAAGAACTGACGGTGTGTCGCTCACCGTTTTCATCGAGATACTGAAACAGGTTCTGGCCGGGAATCTCCAGGCAACGCTTGATGATGCGCGCCAGACGCCGATCCTTGACGGTGATCTGGTGTTCGATGCCGCTTTTGCCGCGAAACTGGAACAGGATCGCGCTGCCGTTGACTTCGACATGTCGGCTGCGCAGGGTGGTCAGGCCGTAGGAACGGTTGTCGCGGGCGTATTGCGTATTGCCGACCCGGATCAATGTGGCGTCGAGCAGAGTGATCACCGTCGCCATGACCTTGTCACGACTGAAGCCGGGCGCGGCCAATAGCGCCTCCAGTTGCTTGCGCAGTTTCGGCAACGCGAGACCGAACTCACGCAGGCGCGAATACTTGTCGGCATCGCGCACTTCGCGCCAGCGCGCGTGATAGCGATATTGCTTGCGGCCACGGGCATCACGGCCGGTGGCTTGCAGATGACCGCGCGGATCCGGACAGATCCACACATCGGTATAGGCGGGTGGTACGGCAAGGGCATTGATGCGTTTGATTTCATCCGGATCACTGATGCGCTGGCCGGACGGCTCGAAATAGCTGAACTTGCCACGCAGCTTCTTGCGGGTGATACCGGGCTGGGTGTCGTCGACGTAATGCAGGTCGGATGGCAGGTCGGCAGTCAGCACGGTGTCGGGCATGGCAGTTTCCTTTGATGGCGCGGCGGTCTGTAAAACGATTGACCGCATGCCGTTGCCGTGGTGCCGAATGATTTAAGCGAGGACTGCGACCGCTTTGATCTGCGCCCATAAATGCTGGCCCGGATGCACGCCCAACTGGTCCCGGGAGTAGCGTGTAATACGCGCGAGCAGCGGGGTGCCGCCAACATCCAGGCGAATCAAAACGTGGGCGGCGTTGTCCGCCGATTGTTCGCTGACCACCGTCACCGGCAGTCGATTGAGGATGCTGCTGAATTCGCTGTTCTGCAGGCTCAGGCTGATATCCCGCGCGTGTACTTTGCAGCGCAGGGTCTGACCCGGTTCCATCGGCGCGTGCGTCACACGGATGCTCATCTCGGTGGCCGGCAATTGCAGGCTCAGCAGTTGATATTGCGCATCGTAGGCGCAGACCTGACCTTCAATGATCACCCCGGCGTCATCACCCATCGCCATCGGCAGGTCAAGACGTGCGAGGGTTTCGCCAATCGGGCCGCTGGCCAGCGCTTTGCCTTCGCTGAGCAAGACCAGATGATCGGCCAGTCGCGCCACTTCATCCTGGGCATGACTGACGTACAACAGCGGAATGTCCAGTTCGTCGTGCAGACGTTGCAGGTACGGCAGGATTTCACTTTTGCGCTGGCTATCGAGAGCGGCCAGCGGCTCGTCCATCAGCAGCAGTTTCGGGCTGGTCAGCAGGGCGCGGGCGATGCCGACACGCTGGCGTTCGCCTCCCGACAAATGCTGCGGATGACGCTCGAGCAAATGCTCGATGCCCAAGAGTTCAGTGGCCTGCGCCATGTCGACCCGACGCTGGGACTTGGCGATGCGCTTGAGGCCGAACTGCAAATTGGCCAGCACTGACAGATGCGGAAACAGGCTGGCTTCCTGAAATACATAGCCGAGCGCGCGTTTGTGTGGCGGGACAAAAATACCGTTATCGCTGTCCTGCCAGACTTCATCGTTGATCTGGATGAAGCCATGTTCAGCGCGCTCAAGCCCGGCAATGCAACGCAGACAGGTGGTTTTACCCGAGCCGGAATGCCCATAAAGCGCAGTCACGCCACGGCCTGGCAAGTGCAGGTCGACATCGAGGCTGAAGTCCGTATAGACCCGTTTCAAACGCACATCGATCATCGATCAGCTCCAGCCTGCACGGGTCTTGCGGCTGGAATACAGCGCCAGCAACACCAGAAACGAAAACACCAGCATCGCCCCGGCCAGCCAATGGGCCTGCGCGTATTCCATCGCTTCGACGTGGTCATAAATTTGTACGGAAACCACGCGGGTCTTGTCGGGAATGTTGCCGCCAATCATCAGCACCACGCCGAACTCACCGACGGTATGCGCGAAACCGAGTATCGCTGCGGTGATAAAACCGGGGCGCGCCAACGGCACAATCACGCTGAAAAACGTGTCCCACGGATTGGCACGCAAGGTCGCGGCCACTTCCAGGGGACGGGTGCCGATCGCCGAGAACGCGTTTTGCAACGGTTGCACCACGAACGGCATGGAATAGATCACCGAACCGATTACCAGCCCGGTGAAGCTGAACGTCAAAGTGCCCAGGCCCAGCCATTGGGTGAACTGGCCGAGAAAGCCGTGCGGACCCATCATCAGCAACAGATAGAAACCGATTACGGTCGGAGGCAGTACGAGGGGCAGGGCGACGATCGCTCCGATCGGGCCGCGTAGCCATGAATCGGTGCGCGACAGCCACAGGGCGATCGGCGTGCCGACCACCAGCAGGATCGCGGTGGTCAGGGACGCCAGTTTCAGGGTCAGCCAGATCGCCGCGAAATCGGCGCTCGTCAGTGACATTTTAGAGCTGGTAACCGTAGGACTTGATCACCGCAGCGGCTTTCGGGCCTTTGAGGTATTCAACCAAGGCTTTGGCGGCGGCGTTGTCTTTGCCTTTGTTCAGAATGACCGCGTCCTGTTTGATCGGGTCGTGCATGCTCGCAGGGACGATCCATGCCGAACCGCTGCTGACTTTGCCGTCCTTGTAGATCTGCGACAGGGCTACAAAACCCAGCTCAGCGTTGCCGGTCGAGACGAATTGGTAGGCCTGAGTGATGTTCTGGCCTTCAACGATCTTGGCTTTGGTGGCGTCGGTCAGTTTGAGTTTTTCCAGCACTTGCGTGGCTGCCAGACCATAGGGCGCGGCTTTCGGATTGGCGATGGACAGGTGCTGGTATTCGTTCTTTTTCAGCACTTCGCCTTTCGCATCGACATAACCTTCTTTCGCCGACCACAACGCCAGCGTGCCGATCGCGTAGGTGAAACGCGAACCTTTGACGGTCTCGCCTTCTTTTTCGAGTTTTTCCGGGGTGGTGTCGTCAGCGGAGAGGAACACTTCGAACGGCGCGCCGTTCTTGATCTGAGTGTAGAACTGGCCAGTGGCGCCATAGGCTGCGACCAGTTTGTGCCCGGTGTCTTTTTCGAAATCGGCGGCGATGGCCTGGATCGGCGCGGTGAAGTTGGCTGCCACAGCCACCTGCACTTCATCAGCCTGAACTGCGCCGATGGCGAAGACGGCGAGCAAAGAGGCCAGGCAACCAGGGGCAAGACGTGAGGCACGAATGGTCATGTAACAGCTCCGTTATTGACGAGTGCAGCGGGCAGCTATTGTTTGAAGTGGGCTGCGCCGATGCGAGGGGTGAATTCGCTATATAGCGAAATATATAGCGAAATGCCGCCAAACAGAAAGTGTTGGTTAAAACCAGCGTGAGGATGTTTGAATCTTCACGCTGTGCAGCTTCAGCGGCGAGCGAGTTTTGCCAGTGCGCCTTCGGCCAATTGTCGAGTCAGTTCAGCGCTACCGAGGTCTTTGCCCAGGGTGAATGCCTGACCGGCCCAGAGGTTGGCAAACTCTGCTTCGTTGATCGCTCGCAGCGGCATCAGCGCACCCCCGGCCAAGGGAAATGCTGGTGCCTGGGGCGAAATCGGGCCCAGTTCACGCATGACGCGATTGAGAATGCCCCGTGCCGGCCGCCCGGTAAAAATATTGGTGATTGCCGTTTCGCTTTCCTTGGCGGTGCGCAGCGCCTTGTGGTGAGCGGCGCTGACTTTTGCTTCCGGCGTGAACAGATAGGCGGTGCCGACCTGTACCGCTGAGGCCCCCAACATAAATGCCGCCGCCATGCCGCGCGCATCAGCAATTGCCCCGGCGGCAATCACCGGTACGCTCACCGCATCGACCACCTGAGGCACCAGGGCAAACGTGCCGACCTGACTGCTCAGATCATCACTGAGAAACATGCCGCGATGGCCGCCGGCCTCGTAGCCCATGGCGATAATCGCGTCGCAGCCGTTCTGTTCCAGCCAGATCGCTTCATCGACCGTCGTGGCCGATGAGAGAATTTTCGCCCCGGTTGCCTTGACCCGCTCGAGCAAGGATTTCTCTGGCAGGCCGAAATGGAAGCTCACCACTTCAGGTCGAAACTCTTCCAGCACTTCACAGGCTGCGGCATCGAACGGCGCGCGGTTGGACACCGGCGTCGGTGCAGCGAAATCGGCGCCCAGTTCACGGTAATACGGTTCCAGTAAATGCTTCCAGTCACGTGCACGTTGCTCATCGGCTGCCGGTGGCTGATGGCAGAAGAAGTTCACGTTGAAGGGCTTTTCGGTGTGCTGGCGGATGGTTTTCAGCTCTTCGCGCAATTGCTCGATGCTCAACATCGCGGCCGGCATCGAACCCAGGCCACCGGCATTGCACACGGCGATGACCATGGACGAATTCGTCGCACCGGCCATCGGGCCCTGGATGATCGGCAATTCAATGCCGAGCAGATCAAGAAGACGGGTGTCTGGCCATTGGCTCATGAGGGCGGTTCTCCAAACGGTGTAGCGGGCAGGGGGCAAAACCGGTTTTTAGCAGCAAAACCGGATTCGGGGCCAGTTGGAAATTCAGAACAACCCGTGCAGTTTTTCAGCGTCGATGACATCCGCCGTTCTTCGGCCTCCAGGAGCGTGATGAAAATTGCTGGTACGTCGGTGGTCGCGGCAATGGCGGACTGTTTAAAAATTTCAGCGAAACCACGACCGTCGAAAAAGCATAGATGCGGGCCATGGAAATGCCCGGCGAATTCGCCGATTGGCGCAAAGTCGAATGTGGCAAGGTGTTGCGATGTGCTATTTCAAGGCACGACATTCTGAAAACAGTCCAGCGAGGCAGTCATGTTTAACGCCATTGTGATCGACAAAGACGACAGCGGTTACCGCGCCAACCTGCAACAGGTCAACGAGGAGCAATTGCCTGAAGGCGATGTCACCGTGGCTGTTGCGTACAGCACGCTGAACTTCAAGGATGGCTTGGCGATTACCGGCAGCAGTCCGGTGGTGCGCAAGTTTCCGATGGTGCCGGGGATCGATCTTGCGGGCACCGTGGAAGCCAGTTCACACCCCGACTATAAGGTGGGTGATCAGGTGCTGCTCAATGGCTGGGGTGTTGGCGAGAATCACTGGGGCGGTCTGGCGCAGAAGGCGCGACTCAATGGCGATTGGCTGATTCCATTGCCCAAGGCCTTTACGGCGGCGCAAGCGATGGCTGTCGGTACGGCCGGTTATACGGCGATGCTGTGCATTCTGGCGCTCGAGCGTAATGGCGTGACGCCAGAGCAGGGTGAGGTGCTGGTCACGGGGGCCAACGGCGGTGTCGGCAGTTTTGCCATCGCCCTGCTGAGCAAACTCGGCTACCGCGTCGTCGCGTCCACCGGCCGGGTCTCCGAGCATGAATATCTGCAGCAGTTGGGCGCCGGCGAAATCATTGACCGTGCGATGTTGTCAGCGCCCGGCAAGCCACTGGCCAAAGAGCGTTGGGCGGCGGTGATCGATTCGGTTGGCAGTCACACCCTGGCCAATGCCTGCGCGAGCACCCGCGCCGAAGGCACCGTCGCCGCCTGTGGTCTGGCCCAAGGCATGGACTTCCCGGCGTCAGTGGCGCCGTTTATTTTGCGCGGTGTGACCCTCGCCGGCATCAACAGCGTGACCCAGCCCAAGGCCCGCCGGCTGCAAGCGTGGGAGCGTCTGGCCAAGGATCTGGATTTCTCGCTGCTGGCATTGATCAGCCACGAAATCGGCCTGAGTGAAGCCATCGAGGCGGCGCCAAAACTGCTCGCCGGGCAACTTCGCGGACGGGTTGTGGTGGACGTCAATCGCTGACAGATTTTCAGGTTGCGTAGCATCCATTGACCGTTCACGCCGGCGTCTCGCGCTCAAGCAACTGACGCTTGCGCTCGACCCCCCAACGATAACCGGAAAGGTTGCCATCGCTGCGCACCACGCGGTGGCAAGGGATTGCCACCGCCAGGCGGTTGGCCCCGCACGCCTGAGCCACTGCGCGCATGGACGTCGGCGCGCCGATGCGCTGGGCAATCTCGGCATAGCTGGCGGTGCTGCCGAGCGGAATCTCCCGCAACGCTTGCCAGACACGTTCCTGAAACGCCGTCCCCCGTACGTCCAGTGGCAGATCCAGGCCAATGGCCGGCGCTTCGATAAAGCCCACGACTTTGGCAATCAACTGTTCAAACCCGCTGTCTGCGCCAATCAGGTTGGCTTTGCGAAACTGATCCTGCAGGTCGCACACCAGTTGATGCGGGTCGTCACCCAGCAAAATCGCGCACACTCCACGCTCGCTTTGCGCCACCAGAATCGCGCCCAGCGAGCATTGGCCTACGGCAAAATGGATGTCGTTGTTTTGACCGGCAGCGCGGTAGTCGCCAGGTTTCATACCCAACAGTTGGTTGGCCGATTCGTAGAAACGGCTGTTGGAGTTGAAGCCTGCGTCATATAGAGCATCCGTCACCGAATTGCCGTCCGCGAGACGTTCACGCACTCTGCGCGAGCGATGGGCGGCGGCGTAGGCTCTTGGCGTCAGACCAGTGGCGGCTTTGAACACGCGATGAAAGTGAAACGGGCTCAAACCGGCCGTCTCTGCGAGCTCGTTCAGGGCGGGCGGATTTTCGGCTATCTCGATTTGCCGGCATGCCGTGGCGACGGTCGCGGCATGCTGCGCGGCGACATCACTTTGATCCTTGCTCGCACGTTTGCTCGGCCGATAACCCGCGGCTTCGGCCTGTTGGGCGGTGTCGAAAAACTCGACATTCTGCGGTTTCGGCAAGCGTGCCAGGCTGCTCGGGCGGCAGTAGATGCCCGTGGTTTTTACCGCATAGACAAACTGTCCGTCCGCCTGCGGATCCCGTGCAAGCACGGCGGCCCAGCGTGGATCATGTTCGGTATCAAGCGGGGTCGAAAGCGTTTTCATGATGAGTAATCCGTTGACCTGTTTGATTCAGGTTAACCAGCCTCGCCAGGCACAACACTCCGGGCCTTGCGGTCAAATTTTTCGGGTTTAGCGAGCCAGCCGAAATGTCAGATTGATCCGCTGTTGACCCAAGCGCGGATGCTGACCTTGCTTGATTGGCAATACGCCGTGGTAGCGCAATCGGTCGACGCCGCCCCAGACCACCATGTCACCGTGCAGCAGCGAAATTCGCCGGGTCTTGTCGCTGCGCGCAAAACCGCCGAACAGAAATATGGCTGGTAATCCGAGTGACAGGGAAACGATCGGCGCGGCGTAGTTCTTTTCGTCTTTATCCTGATGCAATGACATTTTTGCGCCGGGGACATAGCGATTGATCAGGCAGGAATCTGCATTGAAGCCAGAGAAACCAGCTCGCTCGGCTGCCGAATGCGCCAGAGCAGCGAAGGATTTCGGCATCTGCGGCCAAGGCAGCCCGTTGAGCGGGTCGACAGCCGAATAACGATAGCCGCTGCGATCAGTGATCCAGCCCCACTCACCGCAACTGCTGGTGCCGACTGACATGCTGAAACCGCCCGGTGTGACCATGTGGCGCAAGGGGGCCGTTGCGAGAACGGCGTCCAGTGCCGGCAGCAATTGATCGACAATCGGCAGGGCGAAGCCGCGCAATAGCCAGGATTGCTCGCCAATCTGTTCGGCTCGGGCTTGTTGTTCGGGTTCGTGGTCAGCGAACAGGTCGAGAGTTGTTGAGGACATGGCCATCAGGTTGCGTCGTGAAAGATGATGCCTAGGGTATGCCTTTTTCCACTGTGCAGGCGACTGACGCCGTGGCGCATGGTCACCCGGTAGTCGCCGCGCACGCCTCTGACCGGGCGCTGATTCACGGCAAAAATCAGCGCATCACCTTTCGTCAGATCGAGTACGTGCGGGCGAGATTGCATTCGCGGGCGCTGCTCGGTGAGAACGAACTCTCCGCCGCTGAAGTCTTGTCCGGGTTCTGACAGAAGAATCGCCACTTGCAGCGGAAAAACCGATTCGCCGTACAGGTCCTGATGCAGGCAGTTGTAGTCCTGCGGGCCGTACTGCAACAGAAGAGGGGTAGGGCGTCGTTGACCGGCGGCATGGCAACGCTGAAGAAACTCGGCGTGGTTCGCCGGAAAACGTTCGGGCAGGTGCATGCGTTCGTACCAGCGATTGGCTAAGGGGACCAAGCGCGGATACAACGCGCAGCGAAGGCGTTCTACCGGTGTCGGCAGGGGATATCGAAAGTATTTGTACTCGCCGCGACCGAAACCGTGGCGGGCCATGATGACCTGCGATCGAAACGGTTCGGTCTGTGGATACAGCGCACTCAGGTGATCGCAGGTTTCGGCCAGCAGCAGCGAACGGATGATCGCGTAGCCGTCCTGATCCAGTTGCTGCGCAAGGCTTGCCCAGTCGAGCGAATCCAGACGCGAGGGTGACATCGACATGCTGACTCCTTGACGCTTGGTCGAAGAAAGTCAGTCTAGGCAGGACGTAGCGGCAGAACACTCCGCCGCTTGCGGTCGAATTCCTGCCGATGCTTACAGCGCTTTGCTGACGGCGATCTCGCTGATCACATCATCTTTGCCGTGGATCGCGTCAAGCGCAGCCTTGGCTTCTTCTTCAGTGCCGTTTTCCAGCTGCGCGAACTCGAAGCGGCGTTCACCGTTGAGTTTGTACTTGATGACGTATTTGGTTGTTTGGGCCACGGTCATGCTTTCCTTTCTGGTTGAGCGGCGTGTCTCAGCTGAGTTTGGTGCTGGAGCGACGGATGATCTTGATCGAGTGGGTCAGCGTCGGCTTGCGGGTTACGCTGATCGCACGGCGGTTGACCGTGTCTATGGTGATGTTCCAGAAACCGGTGCTCGGCGCGGTGATACGGGCCGGGAAGGTGTCGAAGGCGCCGCCGTGATAGGTGTGACGGCCGCCGTTCTTGAAGCTGCGGAAATTGGCGTCGTTCATCAGACGGATGTTGCACATTTGCGAGCATTGGATGACGACGATGTCGTCTTCGTTGAGGTGTTCGCGCTGGTGAATGAATTTCATGGGCGCCTCCAGAAGGGCTTTTTCTACAAAATCAAAACGATAGCTTGTAATTGCGCGCAGTTTATCAGCCCGCACGGGTTATTATCTGGCCGTCGGGCGTTGGTTTGACAATTTTGAACAGATATTCGCAATCGGATGCGGGTTAAATGCAGAAGGCCCCGGAGAAAAACGGCATTTGTGCTGTCGGACGGTCTTTAACGGAGGTTTTGTATGAAGTGGGGTGTGGTGTGTCTGCCGTTGATTCTGGCTGTGGGTGGTTGTGCGAGTGTTTCCGAAATCAATGAAACGCTGCCGACCATGAGCGTGATCTCCGGCAAGAAACCCCATGAATATGCCCAGTGTCTGGCCGATAAACTGGCAGACAGCCGCGGCGCGCTGCAAGTGCAGCCGCACAAGGACGGGGTTCGGGTCATCGTGCCGGGGAAACTTTCTACCGGTGCAGCCGCAGTGTTTGATATCGAAGATCGCTCCGGTGGCAGCAGCATCAAGTTGCATGAGCGCATGTCGAATGTGCCGGTTCGCCCGCGTGACGTGCAAAAGGCCGCCAATGCGTGTATTTCCGGCTGATAGACTGACAGTCATCAGCACCGATGCCGTCGCAGTCATGCTGTGACGGCATTTTCATTTCTGGAGTCGCGATGAAGCGAGAGCAAGTACGGGAGCGCCACGTAGAGGGCCTGATCTCTGCCACCCATGTTATCCAGAACCCGGCGAATCCGGGTGAGTGGATCGTGTTTTTCAAGAAGAGCGCCGGGCGCAGCTACTTTCTGGTCGACGATAACGACGAAGTCGAATCCTTCAACCGTCTCGACGATCTGATCGAAGTCGTTCGTGGACTCGGGATCAAGTTCGCCGAAATTCATATGTAAGGTCTATTTGCAGACCACGACAACGCTGCGGTTTTTGTAGTTGCCGACATCAACGCCCAGGGTTTTGTCGCTTTCCTTGGGCTGGGGTGTGCCGTCGGTGCCAACGATTCGGTAGCCAGTGCCCGCGCAGGAGGCATCGGCTTTTTCATAGCAGGTCGCCCAGGAATTCGCTTCGCCGGAGCAATCGATCGACAGCCCCTGTTCACCATTGTTCAGGTACGTAGGTTGGGAGGTGGCGCAACCGGCCAGTGCCAATACCGCGATCAGGGGCAGCCATTTTTTCAGATTCATGTTTGTGGTCTTCAGCGAGGGGGACTAGACGCTCTGACAGCGCCGGTGTGAAAAGGTTATAGCGTTTGGCCACTTGTTTGTAAGTGGGCACAAAAAAGCCCTGCGCAAGGGCAGGGCTTGGGGTGTCGCAGTCGATCAGTCCTGATCTTTGCCACGGCGCTTGGCCGATGCCGGAGTGTCGGTGAACACTGCCGCTACATCGGTCGCCATTTGTTCGCTGTCGAAAGGCCCGGCGATGTGTTCGCCATTGGTCGTGGTCAGCGTCCACTTGCCGTCTTTCTTGTCGATCACATACCCGTTGACGATTTTTACCGCAGCCATCTATCTGTCTCGTTCGCTGGTTCAAAGGCGCCATGATACCGGCAAATGCTCGCATTGGGGGGCGATGAGCGTATGGTGATTCAGTTTCTCGGCTGCTTTGAGCTACGCTGATCTGGCTGCGCCAGGATGTCGATGGAACTATCGGCGAGAATATTTCTCTATGTTGGCATCGGTTAGCCAGTGCGGGGCATTGTAAGGTGCACGCCGCCTGATTAGACTGCGCCGAAACTCGTACACACAGCCCTTTCAAGGACTTATATGATCAAGAAATGCTTGTTCCCAGCAGCCGGTTACGGTACTCGCTTCCTGCCAGCGACTAAAGCCATGCCTAAAGAAATGCTGCCGGTGGTAAACAAGCCACTGATCCAGTACGGCGTTGAAGAAGCTCTGGACGCTGGCCTGACGGAAATCTCCATCGTGACCGGTCGTGGCAAGCGTGCTCTGGAAGACCACTTCGACATCAGCTACGAGCTGGAAAACCAGATCAAAGGCACCGACAAAGAGAAATACCTGGTCGGTATCCGCAAACTGCTCGACTCGTGCTCGTTCTCCTACACCCGTCAAACCGAAATGAAAGGTCTGGGTCACGCGATCCTCACCGGTCGCCCACTGATCGGTGACGAACCGTTCGCCGTGGTGCTGGCGGACGACCTGTGCGTCAACCTCGAAGGCGACGGTGTACTGACCCAGATGGTCAAGCTGTACAAGCAGTTCCGTTGCTCGATCATCGCCATCCAGGAAGTCGATCCGCAGGAAACCAGCAAGTACGGCGTTATCGCCGGCGAGATGATCCGCGACGACATCTACCGCGTTCACAGCATGGTGGAGAAGCCAAAGCCGGAAGACGCGCCTTCGAACCTGGCAATCATCGGTCGTTACATCCTGACTCCGGACATCTTCGACCTGATCGAACAAACCGAGCCAGGCAAGGGCGGCGAAATCCAGATCACCGACGCCCTGATGAAACAAGCCCAGAACGGCTGCGTCATGGCTTACAAGTTCAAAGGCAAGCGTTTCGACTGCGGTGGTGCTGAAGGCTACATCGAAGCAACCAACTTCTGCTTCGAGAACTTCTACAAGACTGGCAAGGCTTATTAAGAGCGCTTGAATTGTCTGTAAAAAAAACCCGCTTCGGCGGGTTTTTTCATTTTGCGCCCCCATATGACTGGCAGCGCTTGCCCAATGGGTGGCTGCAGGTATGCTGATCCCCTGCCGAGGAGATAGAAATGGCCTACGATTTTGACCTTTATGTGATTGGTGCCGGTTCCGGCGGTGTGCGTGCTGCGCGTTTTGCGGCCGGTTTCGGCGCGAAAGTGGCGGTGGCGGAGAGCCGTTATCTGGGCGGGACCTGTGTTAACGTCGGCTGTGTGCCGAAAAAGCTGCTGGTGTACGGCGCGCATTTCGCCGAAGACTTTGAGCAGGCGTCCGGTTTTGGCTGGAGCCTGGGCGAAGCGAATTTCGACTGGGCGACGCTGATCGCCAACAAGGATCGTGAGATCAATCGCCTCAACGGCATCTATCGCAACCTGCTGGTCAACAGCGGCGTGACCTTGCATGAAGCGCACGCGAAGATCGTTGGCCCGCATGAAGTTGAAGTGAATGGTGAGCGTTTTACAGCGAAAAACATTCTGATCGCTACCGGCGGCTGGCCGCAGATTCCGGAGATTCCGGGGCGCGAACACGCCATCGGTTCCAATGAGGCGTTCTTCCTCAAGGAGCTGCCAAAGCGTGTGTTGGTGGTTGGCGGCGGTTACATTGCGGTCGAATTTGCCGGGATCTTCCACGGCCTTGGCGCGAACACCACGCTGCTGTATCGCGGCGATCTGTTCCTGCGCGGCTTCGATGGTTCGGTGCGCAAGCATTTGCAGGAAGAGCTGACCAAGCGTGGTCTGGACCTGCAGTTCAATGCCGACATCGCGCGTATCGACAAGCAGGCCGATGGCAGTTTGAAAGCCACCCTTAAAGATGGTCGTGAGCTGGAGGCGGATTGCGTGTTCTACGCCACGGGTCGACGCCCGATGCTCGACAATCTGGGCCTGGAAAATACCGATGTGCAACTCAATGACAAAGGCTTCATCAAAGTCGACGAGCAGTATCAGACCAGCGAGCCATCGATTCTGGCGCTGGGCGATGTCATTGGTCGTGTGCAACTGACGCCGGTGGCGCTGGCTGAAGGTATGGCTGTGGCGCGACGTCTGTTCAAGCCAGAGCAATACCGTCCGGTAGATTACAAGATGATCCCGACGGCGGTGTTCAGCCTGCCGAACATCGGCACGGTCGGTTTGACCGAAGAAGAAGCGCGCGAGGCTGGCCACGACGTGGTGATTTTCGAAAGCCGGTTCCGGCCGATGAAGTTGACCCTGACCGAGTGCCAGGAAAAAACCCTGATGAAACTGGTGGTCGACGGCAAGACTGACAAAGTCCTCGGCTGCCACATGGTCGGCCCGGACGCTGGTGAGATCGTCCAGGGCCTGGCGATTGCGTTGAAAGCTGGCGCAACCAAGCGTGATTTCGACGACACGATCGGGGTGCACCCGACGGCCGCCGAAGAATTCGTCACCATGCGTACGCCGGTCGGCGCTTAAGCGTCTTTCGGCTTGGCCGAGTCTGGCGCTGCCGTAACGGCAGCCGCCAGACGCTGGCTTTCTTCCAGGCTTGCCTGAGCCTTGTTCAATTCCTTTTCCAGTGACTGGTTGAGCAGCGCCTGCTCCTCGACGCTCTGCTTGAGTGTCTGGCTTTCCAGGGTGGCCACGCGCAGGCGTTCCTGGAGGAGGGTGCGTTCGCTGTCGACGCGGGTCGCTTGCTCGAGCAATTGGTCCTGACGCTGATTGCTCTGCTTGAGCTGATCCTGCAGCAGACTCAGTTCGCGCTGCGTGCCACGGTTTTCCGTGAGCAGGCGTTCGTTGTCGCGGTGCAGTTGCGTGATCTCGTCCTGACGAACCAGTGCGCTTTGCTGCGCCTGACGCAGTTCGGCCTGAATCTGTTGCACCTGCGCTTCGTGGCGGCTCTGTTCCTGCTCGCGCTGCTCTTTGCTGGCGTTGCGGTAGTGCTCCAGCGCGTCACGGGCATGCAGGTGTTTTTCTTCCAGCGAGCGGATCTGCTCGTCCTTGTCCTGCAAGCGCAACTCAAAGTCGGCTAATGCCTGATTCAGCCCGGCATTGCGGGTCTGCTCGGTCTGCAGCATCGAGCGTGTGTTGTTCAGCGCTTCGGATTCACGCGCCAGCGCAGCGCCTTGAATGTCGTGCTCGTGTTCGAGCTTTTCCAGTGCCTGACGCGTCTGTTGCAGCTCCGACTCCAGTGCTTCGCGCTGCTCCTCGAACTGCTCGCGGGCTTGCTCGATGGGCTCTTGCGCTTGTTCTTTGAGACGTTGGGCGAGCCTGGAGACGAGGGCGGTCAACTCGTCATCGATAGGCTCAGCCGAGGCTTCAACGAGCTGGGCGCCGTCATCCAGTTCTTTCAAATAGCGATGGATCGTGGTTTTCGAGCCGGTGTTGCCCATTTCAATGCGTACTGCATCGATGCTCGGGTGTTCGCCACGGGCGAGGATCGCTGTGCGCGCGATCTGCACCAGTGCTTTGGTAATGCCGCCACGGGCCATGTGAACTCCTACGGTTACGTACTGTGGTACATGCCACTAAAGTACGCAGTGTACCATCTCAAAAATAAAGATAAACCTTTGATATTGAACGCGCGGGATATACTGGTATTACCCAGTGTCAGGCGGCAAAATGCGCCTTTGCATTCCTGCATCAGTACGCCAGCGAGAAAACAGCCCATGAGCGATCTGGATCGCTATCTGCAAGCCGCCACCCGTGACAACACGCGCCGTAGCTATCGCGCGGCCATCGAGCATTTCGAAGTTAAGTGGGGCGGGTTCTTGCCGGCGACGGCCGACAGCGTCGCGCGGTATCTGGTGGCGCACGCCGAAGAGTTGTCGATAAACACGCTGAAGCTGCGTCTGTCGGCGCTGGCGCAGTGGCACAACAGCCAAGGGTTTGCCGACCCGACCAAGGCGCCGGTGGTGCGCAAGGTTTTCAAAGGGATTCGGGCTTTGCATCCAGCGCAGGAGAAACAGGCTGAGCCGTTGCAGTTGCAGGATTTGCAGCGCGTCATCGACTGGCTGGAGCATGAGGCGCAAACCGCAAAAGAGCAGCAGGATCGTCCGCTACTGCTCAAGGCTTATCGTGATCGCGCCTTGATTCTGCTGGGTTTCTGGCGCGGCTTCCGCAGCGATGAGCTGTGCCGCCTGCAAATCGAACATGTGCAAGCGCATGCCGGCAAAGGCATCACCTTGTATTTGCCGCGCAGCAAAGGCGATCGGGAAAACCTCGGGCAGACCTATCAAGCGCCGGCGCTGCTCAAGCTCTGCCCGGTGCAGGCCTACATCGACTGGATCACCGAAGCGGCGCTGGTACGCGGCCCGGTTTTCCGCAGCATCGACCGCTGGGGCAATCTGAACGAGGAGGGCCTGCACGCCAACAGCATCATTCCTTTGCTGCGCCAGGCGTTGCAGCGTGCCGGGATTGCCGCCGAAAACTACACCAGCCATTCCCTGCGTCGCGGCTTTGCCACTTGGGCACACCAAAGTGGCTGGGATCTGAAATCGTTGATGAGTTACGTCGGCTGGAAGGATATGAAGTCGGCGATGCGCTATGTTGAAGTCAGCCCATTCCAAGGGATGGCTCGGATTACGGATAACCCGGCTTCGTTGTAGATATCGTTTTCTTCTATTAATACAGTCGGCTAATAGCGAAAACAAATCAGCAGCATCAGGTTTGCCAATGAGCCATCCGTCGAGTGAGTGGGTAGGATTCACCCATCGAATTCACAACCCTGACGGAGAGTCATCAATGCCTATCATCAACAGCCAAGTTAAACCGTTCAAAGCTACCGCGTTCAAAAACGGCGACTTCGTTCAAGTCTCGGACGCTGACCTGAAAGGCAAGTGGTCGGTTGTATTCTTCTACCCAGCCGACTTCACCTTCGTTTGCCCAACCGAGCTGGAAGACCTGGCTGACAACTATGCTGCTTTCCAGAAATTGGGCGTAGAGATCTACAGCGTTTCCACCGATACCCACTTTGCCCACGCTGCCTGGCACAACACTTCGCCAGCCATTGGCAAAATCGAATACACCATGATCGGCGACCCGACCCACGTCATCTCCCGCAACTTCGACGTGCTGATCGAAGAAGCTGGTCTGGCTGACCGTGGCACCTTCGTGATCAACCCAGAAGGCCAGATCAAAATCGTTGAACTGAACGATGGCGGCGTTGGCCGTGACGCTTCCGAGCTGCTGCGCAAGATCAAGGCTGCTCAGTACGTTGCTGCTCACCCAGGCGAAGTTTGCCCAGCCAAGTGGAAAGAAGGCGAGGCCACTCTGGCACCGTCCCTGGACCTGGTCGGCAAGATCTAAGTCTGTGACACGCAACTCGGGGCGGATCTCCGCACCTACTTAAGTTAGCTGCACCGCCCCATAAAAATGCCCGGGCGAGATTCGCTCGGGCTTTTTTTCGCCTCAAATAAAGGAAATCGCCCGTATGTTGGACGCCAATCTTAAAGCCCAGTTGAAATCGTACCTGGAACGGGTCACCCAGCCGATCGAGATCGTTGCCTCCCTCGACGACGGTGCGAAATCCCGTGAAATGCTGGAACTGCTGAAAGACGTTGCCAGTCTTTCGAGCCAAATTACCCTGATCGACAGCGGTGACGATGCACGCAAGCCATCGTTCTCGATCAACCGCCCGGGCGCCGACATCAGTCTGCGTTTCGCCGGTATCCCGATGGGCCACGAGTTCACCTCGCTGGTGCTGGCCCTGCTGCAAGTCGGCGGCCACCCATCGAAAGCCAGTGTTGAAGTGATCGAGCAGATCCGCTCGCTCAAAGGCCAGTTCAGCTTCGAGACCTACTTCTCGCTGTCCTGCCAGAACTGCCCGGACGTGGTCCAGGCGCTGAACCTGATGGCTGTGCTCAACCCGAACATCCGCCACGTCGCCATCGACGGTGCGTTGTTCCAGGACGAAGTCAACGATCGCAAGATCATGGCCGTGCCGAGCATCTACCTCAACGGTGAGAACTTCGGTCAAGGCCGCATGGGCCTGGAAGAGATTCTGGCCAAACTCGACACCGGTGCCATCGAGCGTCAGGCTGAGAAAATCAGCGCCAAAGAGGCCTTTGATGTGTTGGTCGTCGGTGGTGGCCCGGCCGGTGCGTCGGCAGCGATTTACGCTGCACGTAAAGGTATCCGCACTGGCGTCGTTGCTGAGCGTTTCGGCGGCCAGGTGCTCGACACCATGGCCATCGAGAACTTCATTTCCGTACAGGAAACCGAAGGACCGAAACTGGCCACGGCGCTGGAAGAACACGTCAAGCAATACGACGTCGACATCATGAACCTGCAACGTGCCGACAAGCTGATTCCGGGCAAAAACGGCGAGCTGCACGAAGTCCGTTTCGCCAGCGGCGCGACCCTCAAAGCCAAGAGCGTGATTCTCGCGACCGGTGCGCGCTGGCGTGAAATGAACGTGCCGGGCGAGCAGGAATACCGCAACAAAGGCGTGGCGTACTGCCCGCACTGTGACGGTCCGCTGTTCAAAGGCAAGCGCGTGGCAGTGATCGGCGGCGGTAACTCCGGCGTTGAAGCGGCCATCGACCTGGCCGGCATTGTCTCGCACGTGACGCTGCTGGAGTTCGACGTACAACTGCGTGCCGACGCGGTATTGCAGCGCAAACTGCACAGCCTGCCGAACGTCACGGTGATCACCAGTGCGCAAACCACTGAAGTCACCGGCAATGGCGAGAAGGTCAACGGCCTGCGCTACAAGGATCGCAACACCGATGAGTTGCGTACCGTCGAGCTGGAAGGGATCTTCGTGCAGATCGGTCTGTTGCCGAACACTGACTGGCTGAAGGGCACCATCGAGTTGTCACCGCGTGGCGAGATCATCGTCGACAACCGGGGTGAAACGTCGATCCCGGGCATCTTCGCGGCCGGCGACGTGACCACCGTGCCGTACAAGCAGATCGTGATCGCGGTGGGCGAGGGCGCCAAGGCTTCGCTGAGTGCTTTTGATCACTTGATCCGCACTTCGGCTCCGGCGTAAGCGTCCAGCCAGAAATGAAAAAACCCGTGAGCGATCACGGGTTTTTTATTGCGCGTGAAAAGCTGCCCCTCACCCCAGCCCTCTCCCGAGGGAGAGGGAGCCGACCGAGGTGTCTGGCGTTTTCCATCGACCTGAATGACCGAGTCGATTATGGATTCGGTAAAGATCTTTCACGTCGGCGGAATTCTTGCTTATCCCCCAATCAGTTCCCTCTCCCTATGGGAGAGGGTTAGGGTGAGGGGCTTTTCAGCTTTTACAGCGGCGCAGGCTGAATGATCTCGACCCAGTAACCATCCGGATCCTTGATGAAAGCCAGGCTCTTCATGCGGCCATCGGTCAGGCGCTTCTGGAAGTCGCAGCCCAACTCTTCAAAGCGCGCACAGGCCGCGACGATATCCGGCACCGAAATGCAGATATGACCAAAACCACGCGGGTCGGTATTGCCGTTGTGATAGGCAAAATCCGCATCGTTTTCGGTGCCGTGGTTATGGGTCAGTTCGAGAATGCCCGGGATCGATTTCATCCACTCAGTGCGGGCAGCCGCGTCGGCCGGGATCTGCGCTTTGTCGACCAGTGCGAGGAAGTACAGGCTGAACTCGGCTTCCGGGAAATCGCGTTTCTCCACCAGCGAGAAGCCCAGGACGCGGGTGTAGAAGTCCAGGGATTTAGTGATGTCTTTGACGCGCAACATGGTGTGGTTGAAAACGAAGTTGCGGGTTGCGCTGTCTGGGGTGGCGGTGACGCCGGGGAACGTATTGAGTTCGTGCAGGCTCATGAGCCCTCCAATAACTATGGGCGAGTGAATGGACGCAATGATACGCATGCCTGTCGGCATCGCCAAATGAAAGGGCAGGCTTGCCCTGCGTGCGGGCGAGCCTCAGACTTTACGGCTCAATCTGCGAGTGCGTCCGGCAATGATCCGACTGTTTAAATCCGTGTTTGTTTTTTTTGTGTTGTCGCTTGTGGCGGTCTGCGCGTCAGCGGACGAACCAAGCATTACCTGGCCAGCCGGTTGGCAAGTCGAGGCGCTGCCCGAGGCGGCTGCACAGGTTTCCCGTCAGCGCGCGGTCAAGAACGACGCCGATGGCAATCAGGTGATGGTCATGGAATTGACCATGACTCATGTCGAAGCAGGGCATCAGGTCAATTTGCAGGGCGTGCTGCTGGAGATGCGCAAGTCGATACAGAAGGACTTCTTCCAGGGCGGTTACCAAAGTGTCTGCAACAAAGTGCATCCGGCGACGCTGGGTACTTTGCCGGCACTGGAAACCACTTGCACCATCACCGAAAACGGTCGGCATGTGTTGTCGCAAACCCTAGTGGCGGCAGTCGAGGCGGACAAGGCTTATGTTCTTTCCTACGCCGGGCAAGCTGAGATTTATAAGGCCAGCGCAGACGAGATAGTGGCGCTGAGAAACAGCTTGAAACTTTAAGGCGCTGTACTCTTCACGGAGGAGGTTAGATACCCGAACGGATTAAGCACAAAGTTTAATGGCGGCCTTGATCGCAACATCGCGCCGCAAAATGTTTAGCTTTCTGACTCAGCAACGTTACAGAAAACCCGCAACTTGTTCGATGAAATTCATTTCATTTGTTAGATATTGTCAACAAAAAAGCCCTGCGTCATGCAGGGCTTTTTTATTGGCGTTGGATTAACCGCGCAACCAGGAATCAACGGTGGCTGCACCGTATTGTTCCTTCCAGGCTTTCAGGCCACGGTGATTGCCGCCCTTGGTTTCGATCAGTTCACCGGTATGCGGATTCTGATAAACCTTGACCACGCGAGCGCGGCGGGTTTTAGGGGCTGCAGAAGTCTGCAAAGCGGATTTTGCCGGGTTCGGATCGAGGATGGCGACGATGTCCTTCAGGCCTTTGCCGTAGGTTTTCATCAGCCCCTGGAGCTTTTCTTCGAATTCGATTTCTTTCTTGAGCCCGGCATCGTTCTTCAGCGATTCCAGCTGTTTGAGCTGTTCCTGAAGGGCCTTTTCAGCTGCACGAAATTCAGCGAGTCTGGACAATATCTTTACTCCAATAGTGTGTTTGGCTGATACCAACCGCAAACAAAGCTAATAAGCCAAGAGCCTTGAAGCGACTCGGTGATAAATGGCTCACCTGCCAATCTTGCTCAGGTTGAAAAAATTGTAGTAGTTAATGCGCCAAGAGTAAATCCTGATGTTGTCCTCATGTAACAACAGCGGTCTTTTGTATCAATTTGGTGCGCCTGGCCGGTACGCTCGTCTTAATCTGGCTTAGTTAATGGTGAGTTAACGCGCTGATGAATTCCGCAGCCGGCATCGGTTTGCCGAACAGATACCCTTGCAGGAAGTTGACGTGATGTGCGGTCAGATAATCGGCTTGCGCCTGAGTTTCGACACCTTCGGCAACAATACCCAGATCAAGCTTGGCCGACAGGTCGATAATGGTATCGAGAATGTGTCGGGACAACGCATCGACACCGATCATGGCGACGAAACTCTGATCGATCTTGAGGAAATCCACATTGAATTTGCGCAAGTAGCCCAGGCTTGAGTGGCCGGTGCCGAAGTCGTCAATCGCGATCTTCACGCCCAGCGCGTGCAGTTGCTCGAACAGCTGGCGAGTGATGTCGGTCGGCTCGATCAATTCGCGCTCGGTCAACTCCAGCACCAGGTTGATGCTGTCGGCGGCGAACGCGGCGAGAAACGTTCGACAATCCTCCACCAGTTCCAGGTCTTTGCAATGGCTCGCGGTGATATTGATGCCGATATGAAATGGCGCGGTGAACGTTGCTGATAGCGGCCCCAGCAGCGCGGCAGTTTGTTGCATCAGGGCGCGGGTCATCGGCACGATCAACCCCGAATGCTCGGCGAATGGAATAAACAGATCCGGACGTACCAGGCCTTCTTTCGGGTGAGTCCAGCGCATCAACACTTCAGCTCCCGACCATGCCTTGCTGTCGCCATGCACCACGGGCTGGAAGTAGGGAATGAACTCGCCAGCCTCGAGCGCGCGAAGCATTTCGTGGCTCGGTGAAGTGGAGCGCTTCTGCAGGACATGGCCGATGGCCCCCGACACCACGCCAAAAAAGATCAGCAGACTGAACAGCGGCGGATATTCATCGACCATGTAGCGCCAGGTTTCGCCCTCGGGAAACCCGGCAGAAACACTGAACGCATAACGGGAGGAGGCCAAGGTGTTTTGCGCTATCGGCAGCGTGGGGAGGGGGCCGGTGTGGACTTTGCCGTCGGCCGACAGCCAGTTATCGCCCACTTGCAGCACCAGCAACATGTGCCGGCCGATCAAACGCAACATGTTGCTTAGATGGTAACCGTCCAGTGTCGTCAATGCGCCGCCGCGACCTTCGCTGAGCCGATAAACCAGCAGCGCGGTGTTGGGGGTGACCGGATTGCCGTTCATCAGCCACAACTTGCCCTGGTTGTAGTCGCCCGCGTTGACGGCTTCCTTGAAGTCGCCAAACAAAGAGCTGCAATAAAGGTTGTCGTCCCACACCAGATTGGTCGAGCGCACGAACGGGCGGCGGGTTACTTGCTCGCGCAAGGCGAGTTTGACGTTTTCGCAATTCTGACCGGCCAATGGCAGCAATTCGCGCGCCGCTTGCGCGGTGTTGTCGAGCATCAACTCGAACTGCTGCAGTGCCTCTTCGGCGGTCTGTTGTGAACCTTGCTCCAGCGTGCGTCCGGCCTGGATGTAAAGAATGGCGCTGCCCAGCAGCACCGGAAGCAAACCGCTGAGTAGTGTGACGAGAATGCGTGTGCTGCGTTTGCGGCGGGGTCTGACGGTCAACGGCATGGGCGCATCCTGTCGCGGGGGAGTGGGGCTCTCGAACGCAGGCCGGATAACGGCGCGCCGCTGAAAAGCATAGTGCAACAAAGCCCTTGCGCCGGGCGCAAAAAAGCGGATTTTATAGGGAGGGCAGACAAGCCTATTTACGCTGTGTAGAATCGGGTTACGCATACAATAATAATCGTCTTCTGGCAGCAGAAGCCTCGCCCGCAAGAGCCTTGGGTCGACAATGAAGATATTCGGGTTTCAACTGATCTACGGTGACTTCCTCGCCCGCAGTGTGCGTGGCATCTCCTGCGCGCCACCCACCGACCTCGCATGACTGACAAATAACCCTGGTTAATTGATAAGAAATGATGAGGCGCCACCATGGCAGATTTATACGAAAACCCAATGGGCCTGATGGGCTTTGAATTCATTGAACTCGCATCGCCGGTGCCGGGCACCCTGGAGCCGATCTTCGAGATCATGGGCTTCACCAAAGTCGCGACCCACCGCTCCAAGAACGTGCACCTGTACCGTCAGGGCGCGATCAACCTGATCCTCAACAACGAACCGAACAGCGTGGCGTCGTACTTCGCCGCCGAACACGGCCCATCCGTGTGCGGCATGGCATTCCGCGTCAAGGATTCGCAAAAAGCCTACAACCGCGCACTGGAACTCGGCGCTCAGCCGATTCATATCGAAACCGGTCCGATGGAGCTGAACCTGCCGGCGATCAAAGGCATTGGCGGCGCGCCGTTGTACCTGATCGACCGTTTCGGCGAAGGCAGCTCGATCTATGACATCGACTTCGTGTTCCTCGAAGGCGTTGATCGCAACCCGGTCGGTGCCGGCCTGAAGATCATCGACCACCTGACCCACAACGTCTATCGCGGTCGCATGGCCTACTGGGCGAACTTCTACGAGAAGCTGTTCAACTTCCGCGAGATCCGTTACTTCGACATCAAGGGCGAGTACACCGGCCTGACCTCGAAAGCGATGACCGCACCGGACGGCATGATCCGCATCCCGCTGAACGAAGAATCGTCCAAAGGCGCGGGCCAGATCGAAGAGTTCCTGATGCAGTTCAACGGTGAGGGCATCCAGCACGTTGCGTTCCTCACCGATGACCTGATCAATACCTGGGATCAATTAAAGAAGATCGGCATGCGCTTCATGACCGCGCCGCCAGATACTTACTACGAAATGCTCGAAGGTCGCCTGCCGAACCACGGCGAGCCGGTTGATCAACTGCAATCGCGCGGCATCCTGCTCGACGGCGCCTCGGAGCAGGGCGACAAGCGCCTGCTCCTGCAGATCTTTTCGGAAACCCTGATGGGCCCGGTGTTCTTCGAATTCATCCAGCGCAAAGGCGATGATGGTTTCGGCGAAGGCAACTTCAAGGCCCTGTTCGAGTCGATCGAGCGCGATCAGGTGCGTCGTGGTGTGCTTGCTACCGAGTAATCGGCCACTGAAATGAAAAAATCCCGGCCTGCTGAAATGCAGAGCCGGGATTTTTTTGTAGATCAAAAGATCGTAGCGTTCGCTTTTAAGGACGGCGTTGGCGCATCAGGTGTTTGAAGCCTTCGAAGACCAGCACCACAACGGCCAGCCAGATCGGAATATACGTCAGCCACTCCCCGGACTTGATGCTTTCGCCGAGCAGCAACGCCACCCCTAGCAACAACACCGGCTCAACATAACTCAACAAGCCAAACAGACTGAACGGCAGCAAACGGCTGGCAATGATGTACACCACCAGTGCCGACGCACTGATCAAACCCAGCAACGGAATCAGCCACATCAGCCCCGGGTACTGATCGAACACGCCGAAGCCTTGCTCGCCACCCTGCACAAACCACCAGGCGACCGGCAGCATCAGGGTCATGTCGACCCACAACCCGCCCAGATTGTCGGTCTTCAGGTATTTACGCAGCACGAAGTAAAGCGGATAGCCGACGACCACCACCAACGTCGCCCAGGAAAACCCGCCGACCTGATATAGCTCGTTCAACACGCCCAGGGTGGCGAAGAACACCGCAACCTTTTGCAAATACGACAGGCTGTCACCGAAGGCAATCCGCCCGGTCAGCACCATCGCCAGTGGCAGCAGGAAGTAGCCCAGCGAAACATCGAGGCTGTAGCCGTTGAGCGGCGCCCACATGAACAGCCACAATTGCACACCGAGCAGGGCAGCTGAAACGATCAGGCCTGCGATCAATTTCGGCTTTGCCGCCATCAACCGCATCAGCTCCAGCACCCGCCGCCATTCCCCGGACACCAGCATGAACACGGTCATGCACGGCACCGTCAGGAGCATCCGCCAGCCAAAGATCTCCACGCCGCTCAACGGTGTGAGCAACGAGGTGTAGTAATACATGACGGCAAACAGCACCGAGGCTGAAACCGATAGAGCGATACCTTTAGACAAACTGTCCTCGCGGGTTGATGGTCAAACGGGGCGCGAAGGATACGTGGTTTTTGTGCTGAATATTGGGCAGATGCTCAATATTCTTCACACATATACCGTCTAGACGTTGCCGCACACTGCGATCTTTTGGTCTTGCCTTTAAAAGTCGAAGATCGCAGCCTGCGGCCATTCCTCCACAAGCGTAGTCAGTGCCAGGAAAACATTACTGAGCAACCTTCAACGGATTACCGAAGCGCTTGAGGTACATCTCGCCGAACTTGTAAGAGGCGTAATCGGTGACGTGACCAATATCACGATAGACCGGCAAGCCATCGACGGTGGTCATACACGCGTCGTCTTTGCATTGCACGATTTTCGGGTCAATGACGATCAAACCGGGATATTCAGCCTTCAGGTCATTGAAGAGTTTTTCCAGCACCGGCTCTTTGGCACCTGACCATGGCGCTGTGGCGCAGATACTGCTTTGCTCGGCACTGCCCATCAAGCCGCGCAACTTGACCTGTTGCAGCAGGCAGGTGTTGATCCCGGCAGGCATGGGCAGCGTGTTTTCCAGAAGGACCGGCGTAGCGCCTGACTCGACAATCTTGTCCAGCGCCTTGCGGATCGCGGTGCCGAGGCGTTGTTGCGACAGTTCCGGGCTGCGCGGGTCGTCCCGTCTGGTGACGATGTCGTCGTCGAGATAGGCCTCCCAGAACTGACCCACGATCACATACTTGAAATGCTGCTTCGCAATCATCTCGTAATAGCGTTGAGTGGCGTTATGGCATTTTTGATACAGCCCGTTCGTGTATTTACTCTCGTCATAGAGGTAGATCCCGGGCAAGGCCAGGCACGCCGGGTAGCCCTGTGTGAGGACGGCAAGGTTGGCATCCCTGGCCAGTGTTTCAACGAAACCCCAGTAATGATTCGAAAACGAATCGCCCATCAGCAATATTTGCGGCGCGGCCTGCACGGCGCCTGATATGCAGCCAGGATCGGCGCCATCGCTGACGCCCAGGCATCCTTCCCGATTGGCTGGAACAGAGGCTTTCAAGCCATTGAACACCTCGTTATAGCCTTGGTTGAAACGGTCGGGCCAGCCTTCATGCCTGATGCTGGCAGCGTGGAGCAGCGACAGACCGATAGCCGGTACGATCATCAGCACGACCAGCGTTTTGGCAAAGCCGAGCCTGGCCTTTCGAAACCGGTTTTCGACCAGCACATAGCAGAGCCAGGCCATAACGAACGTCGAAACAAAGTAAAAGATGGTCATCGGCAGGGTGAGGGCGATGCCCATGTAACTCATCACCGCCAGTATCGGCCAGTGCCACAAATACAAGGAGTACGAGAGCGTGCCGATAAACACCAGCGGTTTGAAGGCCAGCAGTTTCGAGGTGATGCTCGCATCACCAATACCCTGAAACAACAACGCTGCAGTGGCCAGGCACACGGCAATGGCGTGGTACTGCGGGAAGCCCGGCAGGATATCGTCGAGGGTGGCGCAATAGATAATGGTGACAAGCGCAAGTGCACAGACCAGAGAGGCGCTCAGGCGATTGAGCCTGAACTTGCCTGTGCCGAAGATGACTGCGCAGGAGCCAATCATCAATTCGAAAATTCGCGCGGTGAAGAAGTAGTAATTTTTTTCTGGATTGGTGTAAGACAGGTACAGCGCGAGCGCCATTGCCGCCAGGGTCAAACTGAGCACCGCCGCTTTGAAAACGCTTTTTGCAAGATAGCGGTTAAGCAACCAGAGGCCCAGCGGCAGGGCCAGATACCACTGCCATTCGATGGCCAGTGACCAGGTGTGCAGCAGTGGCAGGCTCGCCGTATCCGGCGTGGCGTAACCCGTTGTCACTTTGGAAAAGTATTGGTTGGAGATGATTAACGACGTGTACTTTTCGCTTTTGAGAAAATCGACATAGTCATCGGGCAAATACAGCAGCGTGCTGACTATCAGCGTTACGACCAGCAACGCAATCACGGCCGGTTGCAAGCGCCAGATTCGACGCGTGTAGAACCCCGAGAAAGTGAACGTGCCGTTGTTCAGCGATTTCATGATGATCGCGGTCGTCAGATACCCCGAGATCACGAAGAAGATATCGACGCCAATAAAACCGGACGGAAAAAACGTCAGACCACCGTGAAAAATCAATACCAACAACACCGCGATTGCGCGCAGTCCGTCAATATCCGCACGGTATTCAATCGATGGTTTGCGCTTGCCGGTAGTGGCGTTTACTTGCGACGAAGAGGGATCGCGCAGTTTATCGCCTGGCAGTTTGAACAGCAGACTGCGCAAAAGCTTGCTGGAAACCGCAATGGGGCGATTGGGCATTTATCAGTCCTTGGTTATTTCTGAACGATCAATCAACTCATTCCGTTTGATCGCGCTTTGACCGCTGAAAAAACAGCCGAGGGTGTCGGCTGTCGAAGGGAGGCGGGCAAACTCAAGCCTGGTTTGGTTTACGCCCCGACACAAAATGACTCACATCGTTGAATCCAGGTGTCGATGAGTGCCCTGGCGTGACCAGCGAATCGATAAATGCCTCATCTTCAGCGCTGATCTTCACGGCCTGCGCCTTGGTGTACGCATCCCATTGCTGCTCCGTCCGCGGGCCGACGATCGCCGACGTCACGGCACTGTTGTTCAACACCCAAGCGATCGCAAACTCCACAGTTCCGACGCCGCGCTGCTCGGTGTACTGCTGAATCTGTTGGGCAATACGCAGCGACTCGACGCGCCATTCGGTTTCCAGAATGCGCTTGTCCTGACGTCCGGCGCGGCTGTTGGCGTCCGGTTTGGCGTCCGGTGCGTATTTGCCGCTCAGCACGCCCCGGGCCAGCGGACTGTAAGGCACCACACCAAGGCCATAGCTTTGCGCTGCTGTGATCTGCTCGGTCTCGGCCTGACGGTTGACGATGTTGTACAGCGGCTGGCTGATCACCGGGCGGTCAACACCGAGTTTATCGGCGATACGAATCACCTCGGCGATCCGCCAGCCGCGATAGTTGGACAAGCCCCAGTAGCGAATCTTGCCCTGACGGATCAGATCGCCAATCGCCGACACGCTGACTTCAAGCGGTGTGTTGTGGTCTTCACGGTGCAGGTAATAAATGTCGAGATAGTCGGTGCCGAGCCGGGTCAGGCTGGCATCGATGCCATTGAAGATATGTTTGCGGCTCAAGCCGCTGCGGTTTGGCACGCCGTCCACCGGGCCGAAACCGACCTTGGTCGCCAGCACCCATTCATGCCGATGCCGGGCAATTGCTTCACCGACGATCTCTTCGGAGCGGCCGTTGGTGTAGACATCGGCGGTGTCGATGAAATTGATCCCCTGATCCCAGGCCTTGTCGATGATGCGCAGCGAATCCTCTGCGCTGGTCTGCTCGCCAAACATCATCGTGCCGAGGGTGAGGGTGGACACCTGTAACCCTGAGTGCCCGAGAGTGCGAAAGCTCATGCCGAAATCCTTTTGTCGGTGGGAAAGGGTTAATCAAATACCAGAAGCGTGCAATGCGGCAAAGTGAATTATTGGCTAAACGCAGCCCTCACCCTAACCCTCTCCCGGAGGGAGAGGGGACCGACCGAGGTGTTTCAAAGAGGTACACCGACATGCAATACCGAGTCGAATTCAGATCCTGAATAGCCCGGCAATCGGCTCCCTTTCCCCCTCGCCCCCCTGGGGGAGAGGGCTGGGGTGAGGGGGCAAAGGTCTCCAGAACACTACAAAAACCAAGCCGAACCCCCAATAAAAAACGACCCTGAAAAGGGCCGTTCTTCCGTGCATCAAAAACTCAAGCCCGCAACGTCCGCGTCATGCGCAACGCCAGTAGACTCCCGCCCACAATTATACCCGCCAGCAAATACAACGCCGCATCCGTCGAACCCGTGCTGTCCTTGACCCAACCCACCAGATACGGACTGAGAAACCCAGCCATCTGCCCCATCGAGTTGATCAACGCCAAACCACCAGCCGCAGCGCCCGCGCTCAACATCGCCGTCGGCACCGGCCAGAACATCGGCAGACCCGTCAACGCGCCCATGGTGGCAATGGTCAGACCGAGAATCGCAATCGCCGGATTAGCCGCAAAATTCACCGCAATCACCAGACCGATCGCGCCCATCAGCATCGGCACCACCAAATGCCAGCGACGTTCTTTACGAAGGTCCGCCGAGCGCCCGACCACCAGCATGAACACCGCCGCCAGCAGATAAGGAATCGCACTCAGCCAGCCAATCACCAGGTTATCGCTGAAGCCAAGGTTCTTGATAATCGACGGCAACCAGAAGTTGATCGCGTACACGCCGCTCTGGATGCAGAAGTAGATCAGGCCAAATGCCCAGATCGCCGGCTTCTTGAACACCGCCAGCAGCGAGTCGGAGGTGGTTTTCGGTTTGTTCGCCAAATCTTCGGCCTGATCCGCTTCCAGCACTGCACGCTCATGCGGGCTCAGCCACTTGGCGTTGGCGAAGCTGTCGCTCAGCAGGAACCAGGCGAGGGCGCCGAGGATTACCGTTGGAATGCCTTGCAGCAAGAACATCCACTGCCAACCGGCCAGACCGCCCTGGCCTGCAGCAAAGTGATTGAGGATCCAGCCCGAGAAAGGGCTACCGAGCAAACCGGACACCGGGATCGCCGACATGAACAGCGCCATGATCCGGCCACGGCGGAAGGTCGGAAACCACTGCGAGAGGTACAGCACGACGCCCGGGAAGAACCCGGCTTCAGCCGCACCGGTGAACAGGCGCAGGGTGTAGAACTCGGTCGGGGTGGTGACGAACAACAGGCAGGTCGACAGCGTGCCCCAGGTGATCATCATCAGCGCGATCCAGCGCCGTGGGCCGAATCTGGTCAACGCCAGATTGCTCGGCACGCCGCACAGCACGTAGCCGATGAAGAAGATACCGGCACCGAGGCCGTACACGGTTTCGCTGAATTTCAGGGCATCAAGCATCTGCAATTTGGCAAATCCAACGTTGACCCGGTCGAGGTAGTTGAACAAGTAGCAGATGAAAATGAAGGGGATCAAACGCAGGGTGATGCGTTTATAAACGGCGTTTTTACCGTCATCGATGGTCTGGGTAGCTGCGGCGCTCTGCGACATAGCGGCTCTCTCTTTATTATGATTTTTTGCGATGCAAAGGGTAACGTTGATCGCCCCGAGAGTCTCGGTCACCTTTGGCTGGATTGTCTTTGTGCCTGCGCACAGGGTTTACCGTCAGACCCTGTGCGGGTGAACAACCGCCAGTGCCATAAATCAAGGATTGCCGCCGCTATGTTTGAACTCGATCACGACCTCGCCCAGGATATCGTCGACCGGGCCATGGCCATTTTGCCCTACAACGTCAACGTCATGGACAGCCAGGGGTTGATCCTCGGCAGTGGCGAACCGGAGCGCATCAATACTCGTCACGAAGGCGCGCAACTGGTGCTGGCCAACGGTCGCGTGGTCGAGATCGACGCGCAGACCGCCGTGCATTTGAAGGGCGTGCAACCGGGGATCAACCTGCCGCTGTTGCTCGATCAGCGCTTGATCGGAGTACTTGGCATCACTGGCGAACCGGAGCAGTTGCGCACTTACGCCGAACTGGTGCGCATGACCGCCGAAATGCTCGTTGGCCAGCGCAATCAACAGGCCGAGCAACAATGGCGGCGCCAGCGTTGTGATGATTTGCTGGCGCTGCTGTTGAGCGAGGCGGGGGACTCGCCGCGTCTGGTCGATGAGGCGCAGCAACTTGGGCTCAAGCCGCAATTGACGCGAGTGCCGTATCTGTTCGAGCTGGGCCTTGAACATGGACCTGGGCAAACCGTCGAGGCGTTGAGTGCCTGGCTGACGTCGCGTTATCCCGATAGCTGGTGCGTGAGTTCGGCGAAGTCATCGCTGTTGTGGTGCCGCCCGGCAAGTCAAAACGTCGAGCATGATCGCTTGCTGGAAAAACTCGACAGCCTCGGCTGGAAGATTCTGCGCATTGCCGTGGGCGGGCAGGCCGATGGACTCGCCGGGCTGCGCCGTTGTTATCGCCGCGTGGGCGACTTGCTCGCCTATGGTCGCGAAGTGTTGCCGCATTCGCGATTGCTGACGCTGAACCGTTATCGATTGCCAGTGATGTTGTGGCGGCATCGTAACGATGATGCACTGGACGAATTGCTCAAACCGCTGCGCAAGGTGATCGCCAAGGACGGCAACGGCCAGTTGCTGGCGACGTTGCGCAGTTGGTGCGAGCACGATGGCCAGAGTCAGGCCTGTGCCGATGCCTTGGGCATTCATCGCAATAGTTTGCGTTATCGGATGGAGCGGATTGCCGAGTTGAGTGGGGTTGATCCGCTGCGGCTCGATGGGATGCTGGCGCTGTATCTTGGGGTGCAGCTGTTACCCCAGACAGATCTGTCGGCGTGAGGTGATTTTGAGGCCGCCATCGCTGGCAAGCCAGCTCCCACAAGGGTTGATGGTGTTCACTACATTTGTGTTCACCGACAATCCCTGTGGGAGCTGGCTTGCCAGCGATGGCGGCCGAACATTCACCGCCACTTTCCCTGTCTTTGTGAAAATGAACAATAAACGCCCCCGCCACTTGTGCAGCGGACAGGCGTCAAGGCGCAGGCCGACTGGCAGCATGAGGGGCATTGCAACCGGAGAATTCCCATGAAGATCGTCATCGCCCCCGACTCGTTCAAGGACAGCCTCAGTGCCCAAGGCGTCGCCGAAGCCATTGCCCTCGGCCTGGCCCAGATCTGGCCGCAGGCAACGATGATCAAATGCCCGATGGCTGATGGCGGCGAAGGCACGGTCGAATCGATTCTGGCTGCCTGCGAAGGCGAACTGCGCCGTACCCGCGTGCGTGGACCGCTGGGCACAGCCGTCGACGCCGCGTGGGGCTGGTTGCCGCACAACCACACGGCAATTATCGAAATGGCCGAGGCCAGTGGCTTGCAATTGGTACCGCTGGGGCAACGCGATGCCTGCATCAGCAGCACCTTCGGTACCGGCGAACTGATTCGCGCAGCGCTGGATGCCGGCGCGCAACGGGTGATTCTGGCGATTGGCGGCAGTGCCACCAACGATGGTGGCGCCGGGGCGATGCAGGCGCTGGGCGTGAAGTTGCTCGATGCACAGAATCAAGCGTTGGTGGCCGGTGGCTTGGCCCTGGCGCAACTGGCACGCTTGGACTTGAGCGAACTCGACCCGCGGCTGGCGCAGGTGCGTTTCGATATCGCCGCTGATGTGAACAATCCGCTGTGTGGCCCACACGGTGCCTCGGCGATTTTCGGCCCGCAGAAAGGTGCGTCGCCGGCGCAAGTACAGCAACTCGATCAGGCGTTAGGGCACTTCGCCGAACTGTGTGCGCAGGCGTTGGGCAAAGATGTCCGCGACGAACCAGGCAGCGGAGCGGCGGGAGGTTTGGGCTTTGCGGCCAAGGCTTTTCTCGGCGCGCAGTTTCAAGCCGGGGTTGAAGTGGTTGCCGAACTGGTCGGCCTCGCCGAAGCGGTCAAAGGCGCTGATCTGGTGATCACCGGAGAAGGGCGATTCGATGCGCAGACGTTGCGCGGCAAGACCCCGTTCGGTGTTGCGCGGATTGCCAGGCAGCACGACGTGCCGGTGATTGTCATCGCCGGGACATTGGGCGAGGGTTATCAAGACCTCTACAATCACGGTATCGATGCGGCATTCGCCGTGACCAGCGGCCCAATGACGCTGGAACAGGCCTGCGCCGAAGCTCCGCGCCTGTTGCGCGAACGCGCCACCGATATCGCCCGTGTCTGGCAGCTCGCCGCCAAATGTTGAATCAGATCGGGATCTACCCCTTCGGCAGCTCTTACACCAAGCGATCAACAGTGTTTCATTGTTGTAACACCCGGAAAAATAGTTGCTATTGACCCGCAATCTTCCTAAAGCCTGGCCGATACAGCTAACAGGCGCGCACATAACTTCCTAAAACAGTGACGCCGGACTGAGCCCGCCCCCTCGGGCCAGTGATGACGCATGGACGCTCGTAGTTTCTATCTTTCGAGAGCTCAACTATGTCCCTGCGTAACCTGAATATCGCGCCCCGTGCCTTTCTCGGTTTTGCCTTTATCGCCTTGCTGGTGATCGTACTCGGTGTGTTCGCCGTCAATCGCATGTCGATCATCCGTCAGGCTTCGATCGATATGGACTCGACGCAATTGCCCAGTGTCACCCACCTCAGTGCGGTAACGGAAAACGTCCTGCGCATGCGCATCCTGTCGTTCCGTGTACTGGTCAATCGCGAGCCGGCCAGCCTGCAAGAGGCGCAAACGCGCATTGCCGTGCTGGTCGACAAGGCGCGCAAGGCTCAAGCCAGCTATGCCGCGCTGCCGGCAGGCCCTGAAGAACGTGAAATCTACCAGACCTTCTCAACCACCCTGGACAACTACCTGCAAGCGCAGAGTCAGATGATTGAGCTGTCGCGTCAGGACAAACTCGACGAGATGCGCACCCTGATCAACACGCGGATCAAGGAGGGTACCGACCAGATGGGCGAGCAGCTCAACAAGCTGATTGCAATCAACACGACCGATGCGAAAACGGCGGCCACCAAGGCTGGTGAACACTACGACAGCGCCGTGACCGGGATCATCATCGTTGCCGTGATCGCAGCGCTGGCCACCGTGCTACTGGCCTGGCTGCTGACCCGCAGCATCGTCACCCCGCTGAACCGCGCCGTACTGGCCGCGCAAACCATTGCCGACGGTAACCTGAGCAAAACCATCGAAGTCGACGGCAAGGACGAAGCGACGCAGTTGCTGCAGGCGCTCGCCACCATGCAGAGCAACCTGCGCAAAACCATCGAACAGATCGCCGGTTCCGCCACACAACTGGGCGCCGCTGCCGAAGAACTCAGCGCGGTGACCGAAGAAGCCTCCCGTGGCCTGCAGCAGCAGAACAACGAAATCGAGCAAGCCGCCACCGCCGTCAACGAGATGACCGCCGCTGTCGAAGAAGTGGCGCGCAACGCCGTGTCGACCTCCGAAGCCTCGAACCAGTCGACCCACGCCGCCCGCGAAGGTCGCGATCAAGTGGTGAAAACCGTCGACGCGATCCAGACCATGACCCACGACGTGCAGAACACCGCGCAGATGATCGAAGGCTTGGCCGCGCAGGGCCGTGATATCGGCAAAGTGCTCGATGTGATCCGCGCCATCGCCGAACAGACCAACCTGCTGGCCCTCAACGCAGCGATCGAAGCCGCCCGCGCCGGTGAGGCCGGGCGCGGTTTTGCCGTGGTCGCGGACGAGGTTCGGGCATTGGCTCATCGCACCGCGCAGTCGACCCAGGAAATCGAAAAAATGGTCGCCGGCATCCAGAACGGCACCGGCGAAGCGGTGTCGTCGATGCAGCAAAGCAACCAGCGCACCCAGACCACCCTGGAAATGGCCCGCGCCGCTGGGGTTGCGCTGGAGCAGATCACCCAGTCGATCCATCAGATCAACGAACGCAACCTGGTGATCGCCAGCGCCTCGGAAGAGCAGGCGCAAGTCTCGCGCGAAGTCGACCGCAACCTGGTCAACATCCGCGATCTGGCCACGCAATCGGCCGCCGGGGCCAACCAGACCAGCGCCGCGACCCACGAACTGTCGCGTCTGGCGGTGGATTTGAATGCGATGGTGGCGCGTTTCGTGATTTGAGATACGGTGAAGGCTGGAGACCGCGCAATCAGGAGACGTACATGCGCTATTCAGCCTTGACCCAACGAATCGCCGGGGAGGGAGCCGCTGCCTGGCAGATTCACGACCGAGCGCTGGAGCTGCGCGCCGAGGGTGTCGATATCCTGCTGCTGAGCGTGGGCGACCCGGATTTCGATACACCGCTGCCGATTGTCCACGGCGCGATCGACAGTTTGCTGGCGGGCGATACCCATTATTCCGAAGTGCGTGGTCGTCTGGCGCTGCGTCAGCTGATTGCCGACCGCCATCGTCGGCGTAGCGGGCAAGCGGTGGATGCCGACCACGTGATCGTCATGCCCGGCGCGCAATGCGCGGTGTATTCGGTGGCGCAATGTCTGCTCGATCCCGGCGATGAAGTGATCGTCGCCGAACCCATGTACGTCACCTACGAAGGCGTGTTTGGCGCGTGTGGCGCGACGGTGGTGCCGGTGCCGGTGCGCCCGGAAAACGGTTTTCGTGTCGATCCGGTCGACGTCGCCGCGCGTATCACCCCGAAAACCCGCGCCATGCTGCTCAACAGTCCGAACAACCCCAGCGGCGCGAGCCTGTCACTGCTGATCTGGCAAGAACTGGCGGCGCTGTGCATCCGCCATGACTTGTGGCTGATCAGCGACGAGGTCTACAGCGATTTGCTTTACGAAGGTCAGCACGTCAGCCCGGCGAGTCTGCCGGGCATGGCCGAGCGCACGGCGACGATCAACAGCCTGTCGAAATCCCACGCCATGACCGGCTGGCGCATCGGCTGGATGATCGGGCCGAAGTCGTTGGCCGAGCATTTGGTCAATTTGTCGCTGAGCATGTTGTTTGGCCTGCCGGATTTTGTGCAGAAAGCCGCAGAGATTGCGTTGCAGTCAGACCTGCCGGAAGTGACGCAGATGCGCGAGGAATATCGCCTGCGCCGGGATCTGGTGTGCGAACGTTTGAGCGGTTGCCCGGGGCTGTATCCGATCCGTCCGGATGGTGGCATGTTCGTGATGGTCGATGTGCGCCAGACCGGTCTCGGCGCACAGGCGTTTGCCGAACGGTTACTGGAGGGCTATGGGGTTTCGGTCCTCGCCGGTGAAGCGTTCGGGCCGAGCGCGGCGGGGCATATCCGCATTGGTTTGGTGGTCGATCGGGTGAAACTCGCGGATGCCTGTGCGCGGATTGCCTTGTGTGCGGCGCAGCTGTTACAGGCGCGTAGTGCCTGATGGTTTTGGGTTACCTGTCCCGGCCTCTTCGCGAGCAAGCTCGCTCCCACATTGGATATGCATTCCCCTGTGGGAGCGAGCTTGCTCGCGAAGGCGGCATGACTGCCACCCTAGAGTTCAGCCCTGCCATGCCAATGGATTCACCAGATTCGCCGGCTTCTCCCCACTCAACGCAGCCAACAGATTCTCCACCGCACACCGCGCCATCGCCTCGCGCGTCTCATGCGTCGCCGAACCCATGTGCGGTGTCGCCACCACATTATTGAGCTGCAACAGCGGCGAGTCATGCTGCAACGGCTCACGCTCAAACACATCCAGCCCCGCCGCTCGAATCCGTTGATGACGCAGCGCATCGATCATCGCCGCCTCATCGACCACCTTGCCCCGCGAGATATTGATGAAGATGCTTTCCGGGCGCATCAGTGCAAACTGCTCGGTGCCGATCAAACCTTCGGTCTGCGCCGTCAGCGGCAACGTCAGGCAAATGAAATCGGCCTGCTTGAGCAGATCTTCCAGGCTGCGATAGTGCGCATCGAATCGCGCTTCGACCGCCGGTTTGCGCGACTGGCTGTGATAGATCACCGGCATGCCGAACCCGAAATGCCCACGCTGCGCCAGCGCTTCGCCGATGCGGCCCATGCCGATAATCCCCAACGTCTTGCCATGCACATCGGTGCCGAAATGCGCCGGGCCGATATTGCGGCTCCATTGGCCGCTGCGCACCATGTTCGCCAGTTCCACCACACGCCGCGCGGCGGCGAGGATCAGGGCGAAACCGGTGTCTGCGGTGGTTTCGGTGAGCACGTCCGGGGTGTTGCTCAGCAAGATCTTGCGCTGACTCAGGTAATCGATGTCGTAGTTATCGACGCCGACTGAGACGCTAGCGATAGCTTCGAGTTGCGGCGCCAGATCAAGCAACGCGGCATCGAGCTTCAGGCTGGCGCCGAGCAAACCGTGGGCGCGGGGCAGGGCGTCGCGCAGTTGCATCAGACCGTCGGCATCGAGGCTTTCGATCAGCGTGACTTCGCACTGTTCCTGCAAACGCGCCATCAGCACGGGCGAAAGTTTCTTGTACAACACGACCTGTTTTTTCATGGCAAAAATCTCTTCAGGAATGCGCCGGCACGGCAGGCGTGGCGACGGCTTTGGCAACGACGCGATCACTGGCGCCGGGCTTGAGAAAAATCGTCAGCACCACCGACAGCAGCAACGCGCCGCTCATCAGCAGGTAAGAAGCGCCGGGCGAACCGGTGGAGCTGTTCAAATAACCGACCAGATACGAGCCGCCGAACGAGCCGAGTGCGCCCATGCTGTTGATCAGTGCCATCGCGCCACCAGCGACGTTGGCCGGAAGAATCTCCGGGACGATGGCAAAGAACGGACCGTAAGGTGCGTACATGCAGGCGCCGGCAATCACCAGCAGCGTGTACGACCACCAGAAGTGTTCTGCGCCCAGGGCGTAGGAACCGTAAAACGCGATGGAGGCGATCAGCAGCGGTGGCCAGACAAAGCGTTTGCGCTTCTGCAACTTGTCCGAACCCCACGACACCACGAGCATGCCGATCACCGCCGCCAGATACGGCAGCGCCGACAGCCAGCCGGCCTCGATCATGTCCATTTGCGCGCCGGCCTTGAGAATCGATGGCAGCCACAGTACAAAGCCGTAAACGCCGATGCTCCAGCAGAAAAACTGCAGCGCGAGAATGATCACCTTCGGCGAACGGAATGCCTCGGCGTAGTTCTTCACTGCTTTGATACCGACCTGTTCAGCAGCCAGTGCGCTTTCCAGATCCTGCTTTTCCTGCTCGTTGAGCCACTTGGCCTGCGCTGGACGATCATCGGCCAGACGCCACCAGATAAACGCCCACAGCACCGCCGGCAGGCCCTCGATGATGAACATCCAGCGCCAGCTGAAATGCTGCACCAGATACCCCGAAACCACCGACATCCACAGCATCGTCACCGGGTTGCCGAGGATCAGGAAGGTGTTGGCCCGTGAGCGTTCGGCACGGGTAAACCAATGGCACAGATACACCAGCATCGCTGGCATCACCGCCGCTTCAACCACGCCGAGCATGAAGCGGATGACGATCAGCCAATAGGCGTTGGAGACCACGCCGGTCAACGTGGCGAGGCCGCCCCAGAGAATCAGGCTGACGAAAATCAGCTTCTTCACGCTGTGTTTTTGCGCGTAGATCGCACCCGGCACCTGGAAGAAAAAGTAACCGAGGAAGAACAGCGCACCGAGCAGCGATGACAGGCCCGGGGTGATCATCAGGTCTTCGGCCATGCCCGATGCGGCGGCGAAGCCGTAGTTGGCGCGATCCAGATACGCCAGGCTGTAGGTGATGAACACGATAGGCATGATGTACCACCAGCGGCGGGTGGCGAGGGTTGCGGTTTTCATGGGTCTTGCTCCTGAGCTTGTTGTTTTTGTCGCAGCAGGTTCAATTGATCAGTTGTCTGTGACGGCCCCATCGCGAGCAGGCTCACTCCTACATTTGAAATGCGTTCCCTTGTAGGAGTGAGCCTGCTCGCGATCGGCGCCTTCGAATTCAGTGAGGAGTTCAGCCCGAGTTGGAAGGCCCTCCATATCCCCGCGACTCTGCACCGCCCGACTGCCAATCCAGTTCGCACGCTGCACTGCCTCGGCAAAACTCTGGTGTTCAAGCAGGGCACTGATCATCCCCACCGCAAAACCATCACCGGCACCGACCGTATCGACGACATGCGCCACCGGCACACCGGCGACAAATCCCGATGCCAGATGCGTTCGGTAATAAGCGCCTTCCGGGCCAAGCTTGATCGCCACGGCCTCTGCACCTTGATCAAGATAAAACGCAGCAATGTCCGCAGGATCTTCGAAACCGGTGAGCAAACGACCTTCGCTCAACCCCGGCAGCACCCAATGGGCGAGGGCGGCGAGGCGGTTGATCTCGCCGATCATTTCGCCCTCGCTGGCCCACAGGCTCGGGCGCAGATTGGGATCGAACGACACGCTGCGTCCGGCGTTGCGCATGCGTGTCATCAATTCAAAGGACATCTCTCGCGTCGAGGCCGAGAGCGCTGGAGGAATGCCGGTGGCATGCAGATGGCGGGCGCTCAACAGGTTGGCCGTGATCGACTGTGGCGACAAATGACTGGCCGCCGAACCGCGCCGGAAATACTCGACCTGCGGATCGCTGCCATCATCATTGCGCGATTTGAACTGGAACCCGGTCGGGTGCTGTTTGTCGACGTCGACGTGACTGCAATCCAGACCCTCCTTGATCAAGGTCTCGACCACAAAGCGTCCGAGCGAATCATTGCCGACCCGGCTCAGCCACGCGACGTTGAAACCCAGGCGCGACAGCCCGATCGCGACATTGCTGTCGGCCCCGGCGATACGCTTGTGAAAGTGCTCGACCGCCGCCAGATCACCGGTCTGCTCGGCGACCAGCATCGCCATGGTTTCGCCGAACGAAAGAATATCGATCTCAGACATGAGCAGGCTCCAGACGCGATTGGCCGAGGCGGGCGAGGGCGGCGACGTGCTCGGTGGTCAGTTGCACCAGATCATCGCCCTGCAACGGATATTCGGCGGCGCGCATAACGCCTTGGGCCATGTGCCGCAACAGTTGTTCCCATAGATGCAGGTCACTGACGGCCGGCGGCACCGCCACCAGTTTGCCGTCGGCGCGACGGGCCACGGCTTTGCAGTGCACATAACCGACATGCCGGCCGAGCAGGCGGGCGGCGCTGGCAGCGGACTGGTCCTGCCACTGCCAGTTGCCGATGTCGAAGGTCATCTTGATTGGCACGTTGTGCTGCTCGACGGCGGCGAAGAAGCGCTGAAATGGCTCGATCCGACCGCCGTGCAGGGTCTGGTCGTTTTCCACCAGCAACTGCACCGGGCTGAGCTTCAAGCGTTCGGCCAGGGCTTGCAGATCGTTGGTGTCGGTGAAGTAGCCGAGGGAGACTTTCAGCCATTTCGAGTCGAACGCTTCGGCTTGTTGCAGTGCGGTGATCAACTCGGGATTGGGCTGCGCCTGCCCGGCCAGCCACAGTTCGGTCGGCGAGGAATAGATGCTTAGCAAGCCCTGCGCCTGCGTGGCCTGCGCCAGTTGCGCCGGGTCTTCGCGCGTCAGCAGCTCTTCGCGCCATTCGATGCGATTGGCCCCGGCGGCAGCCAGAACATCAATGAAAGCATCCTGCCCGCGCTGACGCACAAGCTCGGCGCCGTAGCTGGACAGGCTGATGGAAACGTCGGGTTTATTCATTGTTATTGACCTCTGAAACCGGTTTCATTTTTGTTCAAAAAAATATCAGGTGTTTCTGTGTTGTGCTCGCGAAGGCGTCAGATCAAGCACTACCAACCTCACGGGTTGACCCACGCTCAACCAGCACCGGCGCAAAATCCACCACCCGCGCCACCTCATCATCCCCACGCAAGCGCATGAGCAAACACTCAAACGCCCGCGCGCCGATCTCCTGCGTCGGCTGAGCCAGCGCGGTAATCCCGCTGCCCACCAACGGATACCAATCCAGATCATCCAGGGCAATCAGCCCGACATCCTCAAACAACCGCACACCCATCTCCCGCAATGCCGTTGTGGCAGTAAGCGCCGCCACACCATTGGCGCAAAACAATGCTTTCGGGCCGTCGCCGGGAGTGTTTAAAAAGGTTTGAAGTTGCGTGTTCAGGTCATCGCCGGTTTCCAGCACCGCCCCGGCCAGGTTCGAATGCAGCGCGATCTGCGCCTGAAAACTGCTGACCCGCTCGATCCGCGAGCTGGTGCCGTCATACGGTTCAGTCACCAGCACCAGATCCCGATAGCCACGTTGCTGCAGATGCGTAAGCGCCATGCCGACAGCCTGCGGGTTGTTCAACCCAACCATGTCGCTGTCCAGTCCGTCGACCTTGCGATCCACCAGCACCAGCGGCATCTCCCGGCGCAGCTCGTGCAGTTCGTCACGGTGATGGCCAAGGGTGTTCACGATCAACCCTTCGATGTTGTACGAGCGCAACAGGGCCAGATGCTGGCGTTCCTGCTCGTCATCGCGGTCGGTGTTGCACACCACCAGGCTGTAGCCGTGCGCTCGGCAGGCGGTTTCCACCCCGTGCATCACGGCAATCGAATAAGGGTTACGAATATCGGCCACCAACATGCCGATCAGGCGCGTACGTCCGCGTTTCAGACCACGGGCCATTTGGTTAGGGCGATAGCCGAGTTCGGCAATGGCTTGCTCGATGCGCAGGGCAATGGCATCGGAGAGCAGGGCGCGATCATCGCCAATGAAGCGCGAGACGCTGGCCTTGGACACGCCGGCGCGTCCGGCGACGTCGAGCATGGTCACGCGGCTGCGCTGGGCGGTTGAGAAGTCGTTCATTAATGAACCTTGTTGTTATAGGAATGCGCTGAAACCGGTTTCAGGAGATCCGATTTGCAGGAAAGTCGTCAAGCGATTTTATCTGCTGACAGGGCGATATTCCGACAGGCGGTCGAAATACCTGTCAGATATGACAGTAGGCAAGAAGTCTGACACGACGTCTAATCGGACCGAGGCTTTTCATCAATTCCAATAGGTATTAAGGGGCTTTGACGTATGTCTAATCGAGGGCCGCTAAACTTTAATCCACCGAGAGTCATCGGTGTAGAAGATGCCGATATTGACCCGGACGGATATATCCCGCTGGATTTGTTACTGGCAGGAATCGACGTGGTCATTCCCCTGTGGCCCAGTTACGCAACGCTGCCTGATGATAGGGACATTTTAACGGTTTACTTTGATCAGCCAGGGCAGCCGCTGTTCAAGATCGAAAATATCTACACAGCAGCGGACATCCAGCCAGAATTTATTATTCGTATCGATGCGAGCTTTCTGCAGGTTAACGGCGTTGGTCAGTTGCGCTACGAGGTTTTGGATACTGCGGATCAACTCTCAAAGTCAGATCCTCGCAATCTAACAATTGATCACACCCCCATTCCACGAGATCTCGAGAAGCCGGATTGCCCGGATAAAGATGACCATGGATATCTGAACTGCGACACATCTCCGCCTTTATGGGAGGGCGTTAAAGTATCTGTTCCCCCCTTGTCGGGATTCAAAGTTGGAGATCGAGTTGAGTTGCTTTGGAGAGGTTATCCAAGTTTAAACGGAAGTAATGTGGAGTACGTTAGGGCTCGCAAGAAAAGTATCCGTTTTCCACTGAGCGAGAATGATATAAAAGACGGGTACTCGCTGGTGATCGAGCCTTACGATGTTCATATAAAACCCATGGTGAAGAACTCTTCAGCGCTCGTTCAGTATCGGGTTTTTCGCGGCCGGAGACTCATTGGAGTCTCCAAAGTCAGAGTGGTTAAAATTGATCGAATAGTTGTTGGCGAGGAATTTCCATGCGGGCCGTAAAGTATGGAGCGAAAGTGGTAAGTAATAAGTGTGGGATAACCAAGAGACTAGAAAGATTTCCTGATATGCAGACGTATGGAGAGAACCATGAACGCTATAGTTAAAAAGGCACACCTGTCCAGGCTGGCGGCGCTGAAAGCAAGGTCCACCGTGCATAACGCTGTGGATGCGGATCCGCCATTGGCTGTTACATTCCCTGCGCAAACACTACTTCCTGATTTGCGCATCCCGATTGCTTCTCTTAACGGTGATTTGGAATATGTGGTGCCAAAGCCGGTAATTGAGGACGACGATGATTCATTTCAACCACAGATTCGAATAGCAGGTACGACGACGTGGCTGGACGTTGTTGATTCAGCTGATCCAGACTCTCCGTATATCATTCCCGGTGCGGTCACTGGTCGAGACTGGACGGTGCCCTACAAGATTCGACGCAGCTTGTTTAGAGAGGAGCTTACGCCCGAAGCGCCTACCCAATGGGAGTTCCGATATATTTTCTTTGCTGGCGGTATTAATGATGTCGCATCCAGTACCGCTACCTTCGCCATCGATCTTACACCGCCCTACAAAGTAAAAACCCCGCCCGGCTCCGACCGAAACCCCGGAGCGCCTACATGGCCTGCCGATTTAGGGCCGACTGTTCCCATTGATGAAGCCTACCTCGAAGGCAAAACCCATATCATCGTCAAGCCCGCGATTCCCGCAAACTACGAGGCAACTGACGTTTACAGATTTTTCTTCGGGCCTGCGCCGGATCCCGGCCGCGATACTCCCGTATTTAATGCTGTACTGTCGACGGCTCGGGAAGCTGCAATTGAAGTCAAAGTGTTTGTCGATGCCGCTGATGGTCCTCATCAGCTTATTTATGTGTCCAAAGATCTGCCAGGAAATGAAGGGCGCCGATCAAACTTCAGTCAGCGTACCGTTCAACATGCCAAGGATCCCGATCCCGATACGGTGGTACCACCGATTGTCACGCTGGCAAATGGTACCGATGGCGACAACTTGATCGATCTTGCAGACACTCAGTTTGATTCTCAAGGTGTGGAGTTCAAGGTCAAAGTGCCTACTCCCAATGCTCCAGCGGATACGATTGCCGGCTACTGGGGGGGGCAACAGGTAGGCACCGAGCAGCGCGTGGGTGCCAATACCGAACTGACGTTTTACGCCCCCTATGATCTGGTCAAGCAGGTATACGGCGATACCGATGGCATCGTTAAAACCAATGTCAGTTTCAATATGTTTCGTGGTATCCGTCCGTTGGCTGACTCAAACGTTGAAATCGATGTTGATATTTCATATATCGGTCCGGATCCAATAACCATTGGTCTGGAGGCGCCAACGCTGAAGACAACTGCGGGCACTGACAACGCAATCGAGGAGGGTGATTACGGAGATAACGCCATTACTGCGACTATCAAACTTTTTGCTGCCCCTCCGACAGAGGAAGGTTGGCTGATCGATCTGTTTTATGACGACATCCAGATTGGCGACCCCATCCCGTTAACAACAGGTCAAGAGGGCAAGGAAATAACTCATGTCATTCCGTGGTCTGTTATTCAACAGCAGGAAAGTGGGCCCAAGGTTCTACGGTATACCCTCTACATTCCGGGCTCGAACAACCCAACTCCGTCGAGACCGAGGGATATCCCGGTCGACCCATTCCCGATTGAAATGGCTGCGCCGGTAATATTGGGTCTGGCGGGGTCGGTAAGAAGGATTGGATGCTCCACCTTGAACTTCCCTACGGAGACTGTCCCAAATGATGGTACCGCGAGACGAAATTTGCTCGTTCGTGTATTGCCCAATACGTTTACGGTCGATGGTGAAACCATTACTTTGAAGTATCAGGCATTTGAGCGGGCGGAGCCGACGAAACCTATTCCCAATACTGATGCAACGGCGACTTACCCAATCTCGGGGACATTTCCTACCGATGGTGCGCTAATCAATATTGGTGATTACGAGGAAGATTTCAAACCGGCTCATATGCAGCTTGGCAGGTTGACTTATTCCATTTCCCGCGGGGGAGCTGGTAATAATCCGACACCAGACTCGCTGCCTGCTGAGAGCACGCTGGATCTGGATGACAGTCAAGGTCGTTTTTGTGAGGAATTTATTCCCGTGCCAAATCCATGATGGATGATTTTTGGGGGGGCGATCGCAAAGTTTGTGACCGCCTCCTCCGATTACTTACATCTGATATTAAAACTTTTAGCCCGAAAGAATTTTCGCCAACTAATTGAGGATAACTCCTACATAAATTTATGAGTCTTCTCTATAGCCTTGCGCCCCTCCAGGAATGGCTACGACTGCCATTTCACCAGTCAGACAGCAGGTATTCACTATGCGGGGTAAGTCATTGTCGGGTCCAGGCCGTTCGCGGCGTTACATAGTTTTGAGCCCATCGTTGTTGGCAATTTTGAGTGCCTGCGCCAGCGCGGCTCCGGTGGTGGGCCGCGAGGAAACGGTAAACGGCGGCACGCCGGAACGCTGGGACCTTTCCCAGAACGCCACGCTGACAGTCAACGGCGCGCAAACGCTGGCCATCAACTCTGAAAATTCAACATTGATCGTGAATCCTGGTAGCACAACGCAGCAGATCTCGGCTCGCGAAGGGTCAACGGTCAATCTGAGCAATGCGACCGTTTCGGCTACCGGGGGCTTGGCGGCGGTCTTTTTAAGTAGCTCTCAAGCGACGATCGACAGCAGTTCGATTACCGGAAATCGTGTTGGACTCCAAGTGGTTCGCGATGCCAATACACAGGACGGCTCCAATGTTTCTGTTACCAATGGCACGAAGATCACTGGTGTGACCGGGGGAGCGTTGGTCAGTGCCTTCAGCGTCCTGAACCTCAGCGATTCCGACCTTCTCGGCACCGGAGCCAGCAGCTACGGACTTCGGCTGAATAGCGGTCAAGCCACGGCCCGAAACAGCTCTATCATTGGTGGTCGAGAAGGCGTCGTCATCGATGCCGATCTCAATCAGGTTCAACCGGCGACGTTGAATCTTGAGAACACTACAGTGCAAGGCAAAACCGGCGCTGCCATTCTGGTCGACTTGGCTAACACCACGGATTCCACGGCGGCCATTACGTTGACCAACTCGCGCTTGCTCGCTGGCAACGGCACCTTACTGGATGTCCGAGGCGGGGCGGATGCCTCGCTGGTGGTCAACGACAGTACGCTCAATGGTGACATCGTCACGGAGCAGGGCAGCACCACAACGTTGACTCTGCAAAACAACTCGAAGCTGACAGGCCAATTGCAAAATGTGGCCAGTGCCACGATCAATGACAGTTCCCAGTGGGTACTGACGGGTAATAGCAGTATCGACCAGTTGAGCCTGAACAACGGTGGCTCGGTGGTCTTCGGGGCTACCGACGCCTTTTATCAACTCAACGTAACGTCCTTGTCTGGCAATGGCCGTTTTGTGATGGGCACCAACTTCACCACGGGTGAAACGGATGTGTTGAATATCACGGGCACCGCCCAAGGGACACATGAACTGCTGATCGCCAGCAGTGGGCTTGACCCTGCTAGCGGACAACCTGTCCGCGTGGTGCAAACCGCAGGCGGCGACGCTCGGTTTTTCATGAGCCGTGATGTCGATCTGGGGACGTATTCCTATGGTCTGGCGAAAAGTGGCAACGACTGGATACTCGATCCCACTACGCGGACCATCAGTCCTGGGGCTCGCTCCGTACTCGCCCTGTTCAACACGGCCTCAACGGTATGGCTGGGCGAATTGACTTCATTGCGCACGCGTATGGGCGAATTGCGCTTCAACGGTGGTCAATCCGGCGCGTGGGGGCGTACTTACACCAACAAGTACAACATCGCCGATGGCTCGGGTGTCGGCTATCAGCAACGTCAGAGCGGGTTTACTTTAGGGGCGGATGCGCCGCTACCGGTGGGTGACGGGCAGTGGCTGGTCGGGGTGATGGCAGGTCAGAGTCAATCCGACCTCGATCTTGACGCAGGCACCTCCGGGAGCGTGGACAGCTACTATGTGGGTGGTTATGTGACCTGGCTGGATGCGCAAACCGGTTATTACTTTGATGGAGTATTGAAGGCCAACCGCTTCAACAATGATGCCAAGGTAGGGCTGAGTGATGGAACGCGGGCCAAGGGTGACTACGACAATTCCGGGGTCGGTGGTTCGGTGGAAATCGGTAAACACATCAGTCTTGCTGACGGAAACTTCCTGGAACCCTACACGCAATGGTCTGCAGTGGTCATTGAGGGCAAGGACTATTCCTTGAGTAATGACCTGCAGGCAGAAGGTGATCGAACTCGTTCATTCATCGGTAAAGTGGGTGTTACTGCCGGTCGAAATATCGAACTGGATCAGGAGCGGATTTTACAACCTTATATTCGACTTGCCTGGGCACATGAGTTTGCAAAGAACAATGAAGTCCAGGTGAATAACAATGTGTTCAACAATGACCTGTCCGGCTCTCGTGGGGAACTGGGTGCTGGCGTCGCTGTAGCGATAGCCAGGAGTTTCAGCGTGCATGCCGATTTCGAGTACAGCAACGGCCGGTACTTTGAGCAGCCCTTGGGTGCCAACATCGGAATTCGCTATATCTGGTGAACGAGGCAATAAAAAAGGAAGCAAAAGCTTCCTTTTTTTTGTTTGCCGGTATTATGGTTATGCGGCGATCAACCGATATCCACGCAATTTCATGATGTCTCCCTTTGCTGCGAATCTAACCTCCAAGGTTAGTTCTTTCTCCACATCGTCGTCTCGATTCTCCACCACGACGTTGTTCAAGTTCCCGGAAAGAGTAGCGGAATCAGGATCATAAGCGATGATGGTTGTCCCCGAACGCTGAGTATAAGTTACAGGCTTGGCTGGATCGCTGTTGTCGACAAATGTCAGGCGAACCTCATGGGATGTTGGTGTCAGTTCGTAGCTGTCATTCGGCAGGTTTTTGGAGAAGGACAGGGTGATTTCTTTGGTCGTAAAGTCCGTTTTACGCTGACGAGCAAACATTACGTAGGCCTCACCATGCGGCAGCGGGAAGGTTTGCTCGGAGAGTTCAACCAGGCTTGCTTCAAACTGTTCTACGGCGTTGATTGTCCCTACACACTCACCTGTGCCGATTGCATTTCTACGTTTGAGAATTTTATTGATCATTTTTGCGGTCTCCATGTCATGACGAGATATCCCGTGATTAAAGGAAACTTTCGGGATGAGCTATCAGAGCGCTAATGAGGCCAACTGTAAACTGTCAGACTTGACAGTTTACAGTTGGCCAGAAGTGTGGTTTCCGAAATTTGGTTATTGGCGAAGGTTAGTTTTGATGGGGAACGTGATTTAAACGGGTCAGGCTCCCGATCATCAGGTTAGCGGATCTGCGCCGCCCGCTTGGAAGGACGGTCTCTGTGGACAATAAAATAATCAGCCAAACAGTCCCGCCGCAATATTGATTGAAAATCCCAAAATAGCCGTGTTGAACACAAACCCGATCAGTGATTGCGCCAAAACGATTTTGCGAATATCCCGCGTTGCAACACCTACATCCGCCGTCTGCACCGCCACGCCGATGGTGAACGAGAAGTACAGGAAGTCCCAATAGTTGGGCGTGGTAAGCCCTTCAGCAAAACGCAACGCCGGCTCCTTGCCATCCCAGGTGTAATACAACCTCGCGTAGTGAACGCAGAAAATCACCCCGATCAGCAGCCACGAACCGATTACCGTCAGCGCGGTAAAACCGTAGTGCATGAGCTTGGGCGTGGTTTCCAGATCTTTGCTGCCCGCGAGTTCGAAGGTGATGGTCGCCAGACTGGCCAGTGCAGCGATGCACACCACGAAAAGCACCAGCCCGGCATTTTCGTCTTCGACCTCAGCGATACGTTTGACGTCCGGCGCCTTGGCGCGCACGGTCAGCCAGAACATCAGGATCAGGTAAGTCCAGACACCGGCGTTCCAGCCGATGAGGATTTTGCTGACGATGGAATCGGCGGGGGCCAGCAAACCGCTGGCGAGGCCGAGGAGGGCGGCGGCGGACAGGCGAGGGTGGGTGCGGGCGAGGAAGCGCATGGGGACTCGATGGGCCAGGGTGGTTCAGACACCTTAGCCCAGCGATGGCCGGTGTGACCACAGTGCTGGATGTTTGCAGAATCTCTGTGGGAGCGTGCCTGCTCGCGAAGGCGTCCGGTCAGTCAACATCGACGTTGAATGTACCGACGCTTTCGCGAGCAAGCTCGCTCCCACAATTGGTATCAGTGGGGTTTGGTGAAGCGTTGTACGAGCTTCATGACGACGACGAAGAAGACCGGCACGAAGATCACCGCCAGCGTCGCGGTAATCATCCCGCCGATCACTCCTGTACCGATCGCTTGCTGACTCGCCGAACTGGCACCCGTGGCAATGGCCAATGGCACCACGCCGAGAATGAACGCGAGCGACGTCATCACGATCGGCCGCAAGCGCAAGCGAGCAGCCTGCAACGTCGCATCAATCAGATCGTGACCTTCGTCATACAAGCTCTTGGCAAATTCGATGATCAGGATCGCGTTCTTCGCCGACAGACCGATGATGGTGATCAGGCCAACCTTGAAGAACACATCGTTGGGCATGCCGCGCAATGTCACCGCCAGCACCGCGCCGAGCACGCCCAGCGGCACTACCAGCAACACCGAGGTCGGAATCGACCAGCTCTCGTACAGCGCCGCCAGACACAGGAACACCACCAGCAACGACAGCCCAAGCAGAATCGGCGCCTGATTGCCGGACAAGCGTTCCTGCAACGACAACCCGGTCCATTCCTGGCCCAGTCCTTTCGGCCCCTTCGCCACCAGACGTTCGATCTCCGCCATGGCCTCACCGGTACTGTGCCCCGGTGACGGTTCGCCGGAAATCGCGATCGCCGGATAGCCGTTGTAACGGGTCAACTGCGCCGGGCCCTGAATCCAGTTGGCCTGCACGAACGCAGACAGCGGCACCATGTGTCCGGCGCTATTGCGTACGTGCATTTTCAGCAGATCGGCCACCTGGCTGCGTTGATCGCCTTCGGCTTGCACGACAACACGCTGCATGCGCCCCTGATTGGGGAAATCGTTGATGTAGCTGGAGCCGACGGCAGTCGACAGCACGTTGCCGATATCGGCGAACGATACGCCAAGGGCATTGGCCTGCTTGCGGTCGACCACCAACTGCACCTGCGGCGCTTCGGCCAGCGCACTTTCGCGCACATTCATCAGTACAGGGCTTTTCTCGGCGGCTGCGAGCAGTTCGCTGCGCGCTTGCATCAAGGTCGCATGGCCGAGGCCGCCGCGATCCTGCAAACGGAACTCGAAACCGCTCGATGTGCCGAGGCCATCCACGGGCGGTGGCAGCACCGAGAACGCCATGGCGTCCTTGATTTCAGTCAGTGCGATATTGGCGCGATCGGCAATCGAGCTGGCGGAGTCATCACTGCCGCGCTGCGACCAGTCCTTCAGCGTCGAGAACGCCAACGCTGCGTTCTGGCCGCTACCGGAGAAGCTGAAACCGAGAATCACCACCGTGTCACTGATCCCCGGCTCGCTGGAGTTATGTGCCTCAAGCTGTTCAGCCACGGCCACCGTACGATTCTTGGTCGCACCGGGCGGCAGTTGAATATCCGTGATGGTGTAGCCCTGATCTTCCACCGGCAGGAACGAGGAGGGCAGACGCGCAAAGCACAGGCCCAGGCCAACCAGCAGCACAGCGTAAATCAGCAGGTAACGGCCGCTGCGTTTCAACGCATAGCCGACCCAGCCCTGATAGCGATCAGTCAGGCGCTCGAAGCGGCGGTTGAACCAGCCGAAGAACCCGGATTTTTCGTGGTGTTCGCCCTTGGCAATCGGCTTGAGCAGCGTCGCGCACAGTGCCGGCGTCAGGGTCAGGGCGAGGAACGCCGAGAACAGAATCGATGTCGCCATCGACAGCGAGAACTGCTGGTAAATCACCCCGACCGAGCCTTGCATGAACGCCATCGGAATGAACACCGCGACCAGCACCAGCGTGATGCCGATGATCGCGCCGGTAATCTGCGTCATGGCTTTGCGTGTGGCTTCCTTGGGCGACAGGCCCTCGGTGGCCATGATCCGCTCGACGTTCTCCACCACGACGATGGCGTCGTCCACCAGAATACCGATGGCCAGGACCATGCCGAACATGGTCAGCACGTTGATCGAGAAGCCCAGCGCGAGCATGGTCGCGAACGTGCCCATCAGCGCCACCGGCACCACTAGCGTCGGGATCAACGTGTAGCGCACGTTCTGCAGGAACAGGAACATCACCGCAAACACCAGCAGCATCGCTTCGCCCAAGGTGTAAATCACTTTGGTGATCGAGACTTTGACGAACGGCGAAGTGTCGTACGGAATCTTGTATTCCACGCCCGCCGGGAAGTAGCGCGACAGCTCATCCATCTTCGCCCGCACCAGGGTCGCGGTGTTCAGCGCGTTGGCGCCCGGCGACAGTTGCACGCCGACTGCGGTCGACGGTTTGCCGTTGAGACGCGTACCGAACTGGTATTCCTGACTGCCGATCTCGACCCGCGCGACGTCACCGATGCGCACGGTGGAGCCGTCGCGATTGGCCTTGAGCACAATGTCGGCGAACTCTTGCGGTGTCGACAACTGACCTTTCACCAGAATCGTCGCAGTGATTTCCTGGCTGGACGGATTGGGCAGATCACCGATGCTGCCAGCGGACACCTGAGCGTTCTGCGCGACGATGGCGGCGTTGACATCGGCCGGCGTCAGGTTGAACGCGATCAGCTTCTGCGGATCGATCCAGATGCGCATGGCCCGTTCGGCGCCGTACAACTGCGCCTTGCCGACACCGTCCAGACGCTTGATCTCGTTCATCACGTTACGCGCCAGATAATCGCTGAGCGCCACGTCATCGAGCTTGCCATCGCTGGAGGTCAGGGTGATCAGCAAGAGAAAACCGGACGAGACTTTTTCAACCTGCAAACCCTGCTGAGTCACCGCTTGCGGCAGGCGCGACTCGACCACTTTGAGGCGGTTTTGCACGTCGACTTGCGCCAGCTCCGGGTTGGTACCCGGCTGGAACGTGGCTTTGATCGTCGCACTGCCGAGGCTGCTTTGCGATTCGAAATACAGCAAGTGATCGGCGCCGTTAAGCTCTTCCTCGATAAGGCTGACCACGCTTTCATCGACGGTCTGCGCCGAGGCGCCGGGATACACGGCGTAGATTTCGATTTGCGGCGGGGCGACGTCGGGGTATTGCGCCACCGGCAACTGCGGGATGGCCAGCGCACCGGCCAACAGGATGAACAGCGCGACGACCCAGGCAAACACCGGGCGGTCGATAAAGAACTGCGGCATAGAAAAGCGTCCTGCTTACTGACCAGAGGTCTGGGCAAGTGGAAGAGGGGTGTCGTCGATCTGCACGGTTTCGCCGGCACGGGCGTGTTGCAGGCCTTCGATGACGATGCGGTCGCCGGGCTTGAGGCCGCCGGTGACGATCCAGCGATTGTTCTGCACCGCGCCCAGTTGCACCGGTTGTTCAGCGACGCGCATCTGCTCATCGACGGTCAGCACCTGAGCTATGCCGGCGCTGTCACGCTGCACGGCACGCTGCGGCACGGTAATGCCGTTCTGGATGGTTGCCTGTTCCAGACGCACGCGGATGAAACTGCCCGGCAGCAAGTCGAGATCCGGATTTGGGAATTCGCTGCGCAGGATGATCTGACCCGTGCCCGGGTCGACGGTGATGTCGCTGAACAGCAGCTTGCCTGGCAGCGGATACAGGCTGCCGTCATCCTGAATCAGCGTGGCTTTGACCTGATCCTGGCCGACTTCCTGCAACTGCCCGGAGCGGAACGCGCGGCGCAATTCGTTGAGTTCACGGGTCGACTGGGTGAGGTCGGCGTGAATCGGGTTGAGCTGCTGAATCAGTGCCAACGGTGTGGTTTCGTTCTGCCCGACCAGTGCGCCTTCGGTGACCAGCGCACGGCCGACGCGACCGGAAATCGGCGCGGTGACGGTGGCATAACCCAGATTCAGTTTCGCCCGCTCGACGGCAGCCTTGTTGGCCGCAACGTCAGCGGCGGTTTGCCGGGCATTGGCGCGGGCGTTGTCGTAGTCCTGAGCGCTGATGGCTTTGTCGTCGATCAACTGGGCATAGCGCTGCTCTTGCAGTTTCGCCTGGAACGCATTGGCTTCGGCCTTGCGCAGCGCGGCTTCGGCGCTGTCGAGGTCAGCCTTGAACGGCGCCGGGTCAATGCGGAACAGCACGTCGCCTTTTTTCACGTCGCTGCCTTCGCGGAAGGTGCGTTGCAAGACCACACCGGCCACCCGTGCGCGCACTTCGGCGATGCGTGGCGCGGCGATGCGGCCGCTGAGTTCGCTGCTGATCGTCAGGGGATGCGCTTCGAGCGTCTCGATGCGCACCGTGGCCGGTGATGCCTGATCCTCGGCTTTCGAGGATGAATCACAGGCGCTCAGTGTCAGCGCCATCGCGATCAGGCCGAGTCCGGCCAGCAGTTTCTTCGACATGTACAACCCCCAATATTGATGTCCGCATCCTACGGGCAGACGCCGAGATTAGCGGTGAAGCTTTGTAGGCGCTGTGTGAAATTGTGTAAGGGTTTTGCTCAGGGATGGGCGAGGGCGTATATCCTTCAGGTCTTGAATTCTTTTGTGACGGTTAAACCGCTTTCGCGAGCAAGCTCGCTCCCACATGGGTTTTGTGAACAGTGCAAAACCACTGTGGGAGCGAGCTTGCTCGCGAAAGCGGTCTGACATCCACCACAGCAATATCTGGATCACCCCATGCCCAACATCCTCCTGGTCGAAGACGACACCGCCCTCGCCGAACTGATTTCCAGCTACCTGGAGCGCAACGGTTATTCCGTCAGCGTGATCGGCCGTGGCGACCATGTGCGCGAGCGGGCGCGGGTCAATCCGCCGGATCTGGTGATCCTCGACCTGATGCTGCCCGGCCTTGATGGACTGCAAGTCTGCCGTTTATTACGCGCCGATTCGGCGACGCTGCCGATCCTGATGCTGACGGCTCGCGATGACAGTCACGATCAAGTGCTGGGCCTGGAAATGGGCGCCGACGATTACGTCACCAAACCGTGCGAGCCGCGCGTGTTGCTGGCACGGGTGCGCACCTTGTTGCGCCGCAGCAGCCTCGGCGAACCTTTGACCGCCAATGACCGCATTCTCATGGGCAATCTGTGCATCGACCTGTCTGAGCGCACCGTGACGTGGCGCGATCAGCCAGTCGAGCTGTCCAGCGGCGAATACAACTTGCTCGTGGTGCTGGCTCGCCATGCCGGCGAAGTGTTGAGCCGCGATCAGATCCTGCAACGCCTGCGCGGTATCGAATTCAACGGCACCGACCGCTCGGTGGACGTGGCGATTTCCAAGCTGCGCCGCAAATTCGACGACCACGCTGGCGAGGCGCGCAAGATCAAGACCGTGTGGGGCAAGGGCTATCTGTTCAGCCGCTCAGAGTGGGAATGCTGAGCTGATGTTTCGCATCCTGTTTCGCCTGTATCTGGTGACGATCGTCTCCTACAGCGCGGCGATCTATCTGGTGCCGGATCTGGTGGTCATGGCGTTCCGGGATCGCTTCGTCACTTACAACCTCGATTATTCGCGCGGTCTGCAATCGCTGATTACCCGTCAGTTTCACGCCGTGCCGCAGGAGCAGTGGCCGGCGCTGGCGGCGTCGATGGACAAGGATTTCCAGCCGCTGCACATCGTCCTCGCGCGGATCGACGATGCCGGGTTCACCGCTCTCGAGCAGGAACGCCTGCGCCGTGGTGAAAACGTCGTACGCATTGGCGACTGGGGCTGGCGCACGCTGGCGGTGACGCCGCTGGACGACACCACCGCCGTGCAAATGGTCGTGCCGCCGGATCCGCTGGACGTCAATCTGTTGTACTGGAGCATCAACGTCCTGATCGGCGCGAGTCTGCTCGCCTGCCTGTTGATGTGGCTGCGCCCGCATTGGCGTGATCTGGAACGCCTCAAAGGCACTGCCGAACGCTTCGGTAAAGGTCACTTGAGCGAGCGCACAAAAATCGCCCCGAGCTCCAACATCGGCAGCCTCGCCAATGTTTTCGACACCATGGCGGGCGATATCGAAAACCTGCTCAATCAGCAACGTGACCTGCTCAACGCCGTGTCCCATGAACTGCGTACGCCACTGACGCGCCTGGATTTCGGCCTGGCTTTAGCCCTGTCCGATGACTTGCCGAGCGCCAGTCGCGAGCGTTTGCTGGGGCTGGTCGCGCACATTCGTGAGCTGGATGAGTTGGTGCTGGAGTTGCTTTCCTACAGCCGCTTGCAGAATCCGGCGCAACTGCCAGAGCAGGTCGAGGTGTCGCTGGATGAGTTCATCGACAGTATTCTGGGCAGTGTCGATGAAGAGCTGGAGTCGCCGGAGATCGTCATCGATGTGTTGCTGCACGGTCAGCTCGAACGCTTCTCGCTCGATCCACGCCTGACCGCGCGGGCGATCCAGAACCTGCTGCGCAATGCCATGCGCTATTGCGAAAAACGCATTCAGATAGGCGTGCAGGTCAATGCCGAGGGCTGTGAGATCTGGGTCGATGATGACGGCATCGGTATTCCCGATGATGAGCGAGAGCGGATTTTCGAGCCGTTCTATCGACTTGATCGCAGTCGGGATCGGGCTACGGGTGGTTTTGGTCTTGGTCTGGCGATCAGCCGTCGCGCGCTGGAAGCACAGGGCGGCACGTTGACCGTTGAGTCTTCACCGTTGGGCGGGGCACGCTTCCGGCTGTGGTTGCCCAATAACGCCTGAGCTGCGTGACGCTGAAAATCTACCTGTGGGGCCGAGCCTGCTCGCGAAGGCGTCGGGTCAGTCAACGCATACCTGGCTGACATACCACCTTCGCGAGCAGGCTCGCTCCTTGGGAATTTCGTTGTTCAGACCAGCTCTGTGGATTGAATCAACCCGACCCCGGCACTTTGCATCCGCTCAATCGCTGTCGCCAGTGATCCATTCAGATCGATCTCCCGGCACGCATCCAGCACCACATAAGTATTGAACCCCGCCGCCCGTGCATCCAGCGCCGAAAACATCACGCAGAAATCCAGTGCCAGCCCCACCATGTAGACCGTATCGATCCCGCGCTCTTTCAGGTAACCGGACAGCCCCGTGGTGGTGCGGCGATCGGCTTCCAGAAAGGCTGAATAGCTGTCGATATCCGGATTGCAGCCCTTGCGAATGATCAGTTGGGCGTGAGGCAGGTCAAGTTCCTGGTGAAACTCGGCCCCCGGTGTCGATTGCACACAATGGTCGGGCCAGAGCGTCTGCTCGCCATAAGGCAACTGGATGACATCGTAGGGCTGGTGCCCGGGATGACTGGACGCAAATGAGGCGTGACCGGTCGGGTGCCAGTCCTGTGCGACGACAACCTGGGTGAACTGGCGGGCGAGCCGGTTGATCAGCGGCACAATCAGGTCTCCTTCGGGGACCGCTAATTGACCGCCGGGGGTGAAGTCGTTTTGAACGTCGATCACCAGTAAGGCAGAGCGGGATGAATCTGGCATCGTGGAGGCATCCTCGGAAAAAATACGCGCTGAGCATAGTGCAGGAACTAGCTAGTGATTAAGCGGCTTTTTAACAGTTTTGCCTTGTCTTCCAGCGCCATCGGGGCGTCGTGTCCGATCAGCATCCAGGCGTGTTCACGTTCAGTCCAATACACCACGTTCATCTCTCGCCGACGCTCATGGGCCAACGGCTGACTGCCGCTGTTCGAGCGGGTCACACACAGCGCCAATGGCCCATGTTTCGCATCCAGATAAACGATCTGCGCAATCGGTACGCCGTCGTACTCCAGCATCTGCGCCCGTATGAATTCGGCATCAGGCAGCTTCAAAGTGGCTGGCGCAAGTCTCAGGCCCAGGCGCGCATCGACGGTGCGCAGTTGCGCGCGTTGGGAGGCTTCGTCGGTGGGCAGGTGATCGAGCGTTTGCGGCACATACAGCGCCATGTAATCGCCCACCAATGCCCGCCAGTTGTTCGATTGCACGGCGTGCCAGCCGAGGAATAACCGGTCGGCCAACACGCCACCGGCCAACAGCGCAGCGGCGGCGCCACCGATAAACCAGCGGCGATTGAAGCCCGGAGGCTGCGGCGCTGGAATGGCGTCCAGCCGCGCTTGCAGACGCTCCAGCGGGGCCTGTTGCGCCAGCTCGTCATAGGCGTTCTTGTACGGCAGGTTGCTGCGACTGAGCCATTGCACGCGCAGACTCAGCAGTGAGTCTTCGGCAATGGCGTTGTCGAGTTGATGGCGATAGTCGCCGTCGAGTTCGCCGTCGAGGTAGGCGACCAGTTGCTCATCCGAAGGTGGGTTCATGATCGGTCTCCTTCGGTGGATTTCGGCACGGTCTGCAGCGGTGGGTATTCGGCGAGTTTGAGGCGGGCGGTGGCCAGACGGCTCATGACCGTGCCGATCGGCACTTGCAGGATTTCAGCGACTTCGCGGTAGGACAAGCCTTCGACATAGGCGAGGTAGACCGTTTCGCGCTGGGTCTCGGGCAGCGCATCGACGCGGCGGATCACTTGCGCGGCCATCACATGCGTTTGCGCGGCGTACTCACCATCAAACGCCAGTTGGCCATCGGCATCGACCTGGCCCGCACCCTGTCGCACGCGACGAGCGCGTACTTCATTGAGCCAGATCGAATGCAGAATGCTCAGCAACCAGCGATCCATGCGCGTACCGGCGATGTACTGATTGGCGCGCTCCAGCGCTCGCACGCAGGTGGCTTGCACCAGATCCTCGGCCACATGCCGATTGCGCGACAGCAGTAGACCGTAGCGCCACAGTCGCGCCAGGTGCTGCCCGAGTTCTGCTCTGAATGCCTGATCGTTGAAGATGATGGCGGCCCTTATAAGTGCTCAGGTTTTCGATGAGTCGTTGATGGCTTCGGCCAGGTCCTGATATTCCTCGCACGACGTGCCGCAAATCGATTGGATCTGCTGCAACTGCTCCTGCGCCAGGTCAACGCGGCCTTTGATCACATAGGCCTCGCCGAGGTATTCGCGCACTTGCGCGTACTGCGGATCGAGTTTCACCGATTGCAGGTAATAACCGATGCCCTCGTCAGTGCGCCCCAGTTTGCGCGTGGCGTAGCCGCGATAGTTGAGAGCCTTGGCGGTGTGCGGTTGCTTCAGCGTGTCGAGCAACGCCAGGGCCTCTTCGTAGCGACCGGCCTTGGCAAGGCGATAGGCGTAATCAGTACGGTCGGCATCCGAAAGTGCTTTGCTGACTTGCATCACACACTTCTGGGTTTTGCTGTCCCAGACCTGGCCTTTCGGGCATTCCGGCTTCTGCACCGGCGCGTCTTCATCGCCATTGGCCAGGGCCAATTGGCTGGACATCGCCGCGGCCAGTAACAACGGGGCGGCGAACATAACGGAACGGATAGTCATGGGCAAGGCTCCACAGAAAGTTATGGTTCACTTTGAACACCACAGGGTGAATTTTTATTCATTGCTTTATCAGTGACTGTTCAAGGTAAGCGTAAATTCAAGCGCTATGCTCGGGAGCGTCTGCCGTCGATCCGATGTTTTGCCGTAAGGAGAGTTGCCATGACCGATCACGTCCATCATTCAGCCGCTGCCGGCTACAAAAGCGCTGCCGACACCTATGTGAAAGGTCGGCCGGACTATCCGCCGCAGGTCAGTGAGTGGTTGGCCGCGACGCTGGGCCTGGATGGGCATAAAACGGTGATTGATCTGGGTGCCGGCACCGGCAAGTTCACCGGGCGTCTGGTGGTGACGGGCGCGCAAGTGATCGCGGTTGAACCGGTGCCGCAGATGCTGGAAAAGCTGTCTGACGCCTGGCCTGATGTGCTGGCCGTGAGCGGCACGGCGACCGATCTGCCGTTGCCGGACGCTTCAGTCGATGCGGTGATTTGCGCGCAAGCGTTTCACTGGTTCGCCAGTGCCGAGGCGCTGACCGAAATCGCTCGAGTACTCAAGCCCGGAGGCAAGTTGGGGCTGATCTGGAACCTGCGTGACACCGACGTCAGTTGGGTGCCGAAACTGGACGCCATCGTCAACGCACTGGAAGGGGACACGCCGCGCTATTACACAGGTGCCTGGCGCAAAGCGTTTCCGCACCCGGCATTCGCGCCTCTGCAGGTCGAGCGGTTTCACCATGGCCATACCGGATCGCCGGAAGACGTGATTCTCAATCGGGTGCGCTCCACCAGTTTCATCGCCGCGCTGCCGGAGGCGCAACGGGCGAAAATCGATGAACAGATTCGTGCGTTAATCGCCACAGAGCCGGAACTGCGTGGCAGGGATGTGGTGACAGTGCCTTACGAAACCGCCGCGTTCGTCGCCGTGAAAAAAACCTGACATGTGGGAGCGAGCCTGCTCGCGAAGGCAATCTACCCGGCATTCGATAACCCGGATCAACCCACCCGAGCCAGATCCACCGCCTTCCTGTTGCGCTCGCGAACCCCACGCACCACCAGATACAACAACGGCCCAACCGAGACAAAAACCGCCGTCAGCAACAAATACGGCACCACCGACCAAACCGACTGCCCACGCGACCGGGCATCCTTGACCATCCACACCCCGGCCAGAGTCGCCAGCAGATACAGATCAATCACCACCTGCGCGGTATCTGGCCGCGACATCAGGCTGATGCCGAAGTCGATCAACGACTGTTCAGCCTGGAGCATCACCGAAACGGTGTAACCGCTAAAAGCGAGCAAAGCCGCGAGGGGCAGGGCGATCGACATCATGCATTCCTTCCGTGGTGTGATGAGAGAGTCGCCAGACTAACGCCGCCGCGCAAAATTGGCCATTGACTCGCCAATAGCGCACAGGCTAATTTCCAGCCCATGACTTCGACTGTATCGCGTTGGCAGCCAATGATTATTACCGCCATTCCTCATTTGGCGGGCTAGCTCACGACTGCAGCACCCAACCCGCCCTAGAGGCGGGTTTTTACTTTCTGTCTCCGGGGTTTTTGAAGTGTGGCTCATGTAGGAGCTGCCGAAGGCTGCGATCTTTTGATCTTGTTTTTGATTTAGAAAAACCAAAGTCAAAAGATCGCAGCCTTCGGCAGCTCCTACAGGGACCGTGTGAAATTCTGCCAAGGAGATGTTCATGAGTTACACATACGATCAGCAAACCCTGCTTGAGCACTACGTGAAAAAGATCCTCGCCGCGCCAGTGTACGACCTCGCGGTGCGCACGCCTTTGCAAGCGGCACCGGCGCTGTCGGAGGCGCTGGGCAACCGGATTCTGCTCAAGCGCGAAGACCTGCAACCGACGTTCTCTTTCAAGATCCGTGGCGCCTACAACAAACTGGTGCAGCTCAGTGAAGAGCAAAAGGCGCGCGGGGTAATCACCGCATCGGCCGGCAATCACGCGCAAGGCGTGGCGTTGGCCGCGCGAGAGCTGGGAATTGCGGCGACCATCGTCATGCCGGCGACAACGCCGGAACTGAAAGTGCTGGGTGTGCGCAGTCGTGGCGCTGAAGCGTTGCTGCATGGCGAGAGTTTCCCGTTCGCCCTGGCGCATGCGCTGCAACTGGCAGAACAGAGCGGACGCACCTTCGTCTCACCGTTCGATGACCCGGAAGTGATCGCCGGGCAGGGCACCGTGGCAATGGAAATCCTCCGCCAGCATCAAGGTTCGCTGGATGCGATTTTTATCCCGGTAGGTGGTGGCGGTCTGATCGCAGGCATCGCGGCCTACGTCAAATACCTGCGCCCGGAAGTGCGGATCATCGGCGTCGAATCCGAACACTCAGCGTGCCTGAAGGCCGCGCTCGAAGCCGATCAGCGCGTCGTGCTGCCGAATGTTGGCACCTTCGCCGATGGCGTGGCGGTAGCGCAGATCGGTGCGTTCGGGTTTGAGGTTTGCCGTTTCTGCGTCGACGAAGTGATCACCGTCAGCAATGACGACCTCTGCGCAGCGATCAAGAATATCTACGACGATACCCGCTCGATCACCGAACCTTCCGGCGCCCTGGCCGTTGCAGGCATCAAGCAATACGTAGCGCAAACCGGGGTGAAAGAGCAGACATTCGTGGCGATCGACTCGGGCGCCAATATCAACTTCGACAGCCTGCGCCACGTTGCCGAGCGCGCCGCGATGTGCGGCGTCTCGGCATGATGAGGCTTACGGCAGCAAGGGGCGCAGGAAGCTGCGCTCGTAGCTGACGATAAACTTCTTCTCGACCAGGCTGGCAACCAGAGCGGTGCTTTCCGGATCGGTCATCGCGATGTGCCGATAGCTTTCGTAATCCGCCAGCGACGGAAAACTGAACAGGCAATAAGCGATGTTGCTCGCGCCTTCGGACGGCAAAAAGTAGCCGTGATGGGTGCCGCCCAAGCGCTCGACGATGCCGAGCCAGGCCTTGGCGTAGGCCTCGAACTCAGGCAATTGGTACGGATCAATGACATATCGGACGTGGCAGGTAATCAAACGACGCACTCCTTGTTCGGGTTATTCCTGCAGGGCTGTACCGACTTTGTCCGACGCCGACCAGATGCGATAACGCACTTCGACATCGGACGGCGCATACACCACGACCGGCAACTTGCTGTTGTACCGCAGCATGAAGCCGTCACCAACGACCGGCACGAAGGCGCGTTTCTTCTGGCTGCCGGGTGGGCAGGCCATCATCGTGCTCATCGGCCCAATGACTTTTTCCAGGCGATAGAACGGATAACCCCAACCTTCAAGATTCTTCTCATCGAGAACACCGCCCAACCGCTGGCGATTGCAGTCCACTTCAAGCGTTTTGCCGGCAAGAATTTCCACCTGGAAGTTCTCTTCCTGCTCTTGCTTAGGCAAGTGAATGACCTGGCGGGTAAACCCTGCTTCAGCTTTTGGGTACGGCGCGACGTCTTCAAGCTTGGCGGCGTGGGCGAGGGTGGACAGGCTGGCGATGATCAGCCCGGTGGTCGCGTAAACGCGGAAAGAACCCATGGAAGCCTCCGTGCGGGTGTAGGGTGGATTACGGGCATTCTTACCGTCATGGGCCGTGATTGCAAACCAGCGTCGAGTTGCAAATTGCAGTGCCGGCAGGGGCCATTCTTGCAATTTGCAAGTAGCCAAATACTGGCACCGCCGCCAAGTGCTTGATTTCATGAGGGTGAAAATGAACCGATGAAAGGCACGCTTTATGCGTCTTTTCAGTGCGGCGCACCGGCCTTGGGCGCCTACACTCCAATGGGCATTTCGCAGTACCACCGCTTGTCGCACCAGGGAAACAGCGGGGACACACCCGTGCAGGGGCAGCAACGGTCAGCGTGAATACTTGATTGGCATCTCACAGTAAGGAGAGGGTTTCGCCATGTTTCTGTCTGCCTTGGAACTACGCAATATCATTGAAAGCAGTTTTCTGCCGAAACGCTGCCAGTGCACGCTGTCGCCGGACTTGTCGATGACCGTCAAGGTCTTCGGCGATCACCAGACCGATCAGGTCGATCTGCTGGTCAGCGGTATCGACGCCAGCCACCTCAATGGCTGTCGTGAAATCAACGAACTGATCGCGGGGCTGCGCTCGGACTTGAAAGAACAAACTACGCCACATCACTACAGCCCACGCTCCAGAGCCGTCTAACGCACCGTTTCACCCAGTTCGACCGTCACGCGCCGGGCCTGCACAAAACCAAGGCCCAGCGCGAACTCGACCAGCACCGCGAGCAAAATCCCGGGGCCGGCATGGCCGTTGAGCCATTCCGCAAAACCCAGCACCGCCAAACCAAAACAACCGACGATAAAGCCGTTGCTCAGCGCATTGCGCCCCAGCGACGGCGGCGCGTTGCGCACCAGATAAAACATCACCCCCAACGCCGCAAACAGCACCGCACTGCGCCGCGCGACAAACCCCGCAGCGTCGGAATACTCGATGCTCCAGATCGCCAGCAGCCTCTCCGGGAAAACGCCCCAGGCCAGCGCCAGCAAAAAACACAACGAACACGTGAAGCCCGACAACGAGCGAAACGACAACTGCATGGCGAATCCTTGCGGCAGTGAGGAGGGCTCCGAGCATAACCGCCGAAACTCCCCACGCCTACCGCAAACCCGCAAATCAGACGTTTCTGTCAGTTCTGGAAGTTGCACGCGTCAGACAATTTCCGATAGCTGATTTCTTCAGGCTTACCGGCGTTGTCGATGTACTTCATGTCGGCCGTAACCACTTTGCACAGTTGCGTTGGCGGCTCGGTCAACGACACCACTTTGGCCACCTGCAGCGGCATGCCGTACTGATACGGCACGGCTTTGGACGTGGCCGAAGTGTCATTGGCCTGTGCCAGCCCGGCAAACGCGGTGCAGGCGAGGGCGGCGGTGAGCAATAAAGGACGAATGTTCATGAAAGGACTCCCGAGTGGCGGTTCTAGAGTTCGGCGTGATGCACCCGAACCTGCCGCACTGGGCAACAGCCAGAATGGCTGAGGGCGTGCGGTTCAGTAGAGTTTTTGACCACGGCGTTAAGGGATGGTTAACCGAGCTGAACGCCGGCTGTCAGGGAGTGCGGCGGTTTTCTCAGGAAGGTTTGGCGAATTCCTACAAAGGCTGGTGCCTTGTCTGCTTTCGGCGGCTGGAGCGGGGCGGTTATTGTCGGTTGCCGCTGCAAAATCAGTGGTTCGGGTTTGGTCACTTGATAACTTCCCTTATTGCAGATGTGCCATCATTTGCGCTGCGGACATCTGTGTCCGTGCGGTGCATAGCTGTGGCGGCTGTGTGCAGGACGCCTTCGGGCGAGCTGAGTTGGGGTTGTTCTCGGTTGACCAAGCCTGCACACAGTCCGCCTCCCACTGTTTGGTCACAGTGCTGGCGGTTACTTTCGACCCAATTGAGTAATCACCTATGCCGATAATCAAACTGCTACAAAACCGCTACCTCCCCCTCACAAGCAACGTCACCGAAACCCCGACACTGCTCATCGACACCCAAGCCAACCCGAAAGACATCCTCGAAGCCGCCGTCCAGCGCATCCGCGCCGCCGCCGACCTGCTCGAAACCCTGCATTGCCTATGCTTCAAGCACGCCGACGTACAAGACATTCCACACATCACCCATGCGCTTTACCTGCTGACGCAGGATGGCAATGATTTGCTGCAGGTCGCGCAGCAGCAGATGTTGAACTGGAAAGCGCCTGCTTGAGTTCACCCCTCAAAAAAGCCTGCCGTCGAAAGAGGGCAGGCTGAGTGGTTTAGCGATGGATTCGAAAAGCTCATTGTGATTGCAGGTTGCGAGCGTATTCGACCAGATCTTTGGGGTAGACCATGTGATCGATTTTGCTGTCGTCTATACCGTATAAAAACGCGATGGCAGCAGCCTCGAAAGCCCAATAACCAACGTAGTTGCCGTCATCGTCTTCAATGTCGAGATGACTGTCATGCCAGTTAGTTTGTAAATCTTCGAAGCCTTGGTACCAACCGTCACAGTATTGCTCAAGTAGCTCGCTGGACTCTTCAGCGCTCTCCGCGTAAATCGCCCGAACCAGCGGCGTGTACAAATCGTGATACCACTCATCAAGGTCAGCTCGCCCGGGCAAGCACTTGCGCAGCAGATCCTCATATAACGTGTCCTCGCCTGCGTAGCCGGCTCGGTCAATCAGGGCGGAGAACCTGGCCAGTAAGTCGATACGATGCAGCAGGATGCACAAACTCATGACCTGGACGCATTCTTCGTACCGCTCCGGCCAATAATCGATTGCCAAAGGCGAAACGTTGGGTGCATCGTTCAGAGCAAGCGCTTGCTGATTGATTTCATAGTGATCTACGAGCTTCTCCAGTCGCGGAACCAAAGAGGCTATCGGTTCGCCTGCCGTGTAACTGACCAACAAAGCGTTGAACGCGGCATCTTTGAAATAAGTAGTGCGTAACGCCTGCTCTTCAGCAGCGCTATCCGCCTGCATGGTCTCGCCCACCCAGCGGGACTCGGTTTCATCATAGAGTCGGATGGATTTTCGATAGTACGAGTCAGTGAGAAACGCTTGGCGTTTACGCACTAGGGGATCTTCCTTTTCCATAACACCTGCTCAAGATCGAGAACTGAAAAGTCTTTATGAGATCCGCTACGAAGGTTGAACGTTGTTGGTGGGCCGTTGGCTTCTTGCATATTCGACTCCCCTGACCAATGCCAGAGTGTGTCGCCCCGGCGAGAGTCGGTGATGTTAGGAAAGATCTCACCCTGTTGAAGTTGTCTGCGAGAGTTTTCTTGGGTTGGCGTAAACCAATAACCTCGCTCAGCGCTCAAAGAACAAACCCGAATGAATGCTTGTTACTTCAGATCGAACACCTCAAAACCTTTTCGACCGGGCAGAGTGTTGATACCTTTCGGTTCCTCTGGCTGCCCTTTGATTGCGATGTAGTCATAGACAAGGAATTTTGAGGGGTCTTCATAACCCTCATTCGGTATCACTAAGCGCATTTGTTGTGCATTTAAGTACAACAGGCTCGGAAGCGCTTTTTCGGCGAAATCGATTCGCTCCAGGTTTTTAGTCTTTGGATTTTTGCGTACAACGGCTCCTTTCAAGTAGGGGGAGCCATAGTTCAGAGCGTAAATCAGACTGGCTCCTGAGCATCTTGCTAATACGATGTCGCCAACGAAGTTTGTATCTGGCATGTCCGGAAAAGCGGTATCGACATTATCGCCAATCATCACGAATAGCTGTTGCCCATCCTTACTTGAGCTGGCGAGCAAGGCCGCACTGGTTCCGTCGGGAAATGGGCAGTCCAGGACGACTTTCTTGGGATCAGCTAAAAGCGGACGACAAAAAATGGCAAAAACTAAAACGATCCACAAGTTTTTCATTGTAATGCCGTCCGCAAAACGTCCATCGAGTCAGGATTCGCCGCTAGTTTTTTGGCGCACTCACTTATTTTTTTGTAATAGACTCCATTGGTTTTGCCCCGGTATTTTTTATACGCCTCTTCCGTTGAACTGGAAATATCCAGCCAGTACTGCATGTACTCTGTTCCCAGTTGAATATTCTGAGCTTCGTCCCATATGGATTGGGATGCGTAGAAGGCTGCCCCAGCCGCAAAGGCTTCTTCAGTCTGAGCATCGCTCGGAGAACGTCCCAATTGTTTTTTCTTTCGGTACTTATAGACTTGTTTTACTGCAGGCTCTTGCATCTGCATAAGGCCTCGGGCTGAATGTTTACCTAAACCCGCATTCGCGTCAAAGCGTGACTCCATATAAATCTGGCAAATCACCAGGTTATTTCTAATTTTTCGGTGTACGAGATGAACAGTTTCTTTAAGGCTGCGTTTTTGAAACGCGTAGCTCTTAAAGAGGCTTCTTGCTCTGGAGTGTCTGACTCGAATGTATTGTTCGCCCAGAACTCTTTGGTTTCGTCGCTGTAAGCGAGAAAGTCGTTATATCTGACCTCGGTTAAAAAATCTTGTCTTCTGTTCATAACAGAGTTTTTACTCAAGAGTGAAAGTGATAGTTACGCTATTTCTTCGTGAAACGTTTTTTGTTTAATGCAGATAGTTTGACTTCGCCTCCATTAGGGAGTGCGAAGTGGTCCTGAAAGTGCGTCCAAGTATATTCATTTTCCGTTCTTAGACGCTTCGCTCAGCGCTCAAAGCGCTAGCGCCGAGCGAAGGGTAAAGCAGCTTATTCTTCGCCTGACCAATACCAAATAGTGTCCCCCCAATGAGAGTCTTTGATGTCAGGCATAACCTCACCTTGAATGAAGTGACGACGAGACTCAGCTTTGGCAGGGGTAAACCAATAGCCAGTTTTGCTACATGGCTGACCAGCGTCAACACGAGCAACCTGTGACCCATTTGTTGGTCGATAATTTCTAGCGTACTCGACCAAGTCTTTGGGATAGACCATATGGTCTATTTTGCTGTCGTCTATGCCATATAAAAATGCAATAGCTGCTGCTTCGATGGCCCAGTACCCGACATAATTTCCATCCTCTCCTTGTAAGTGAGTATCGTGCCAAGGAGCCTGTTTAAAGGCTGGGTACCATTGTTGGCAATATTTTTTTAGAAGCTTTGAAGATTCTTCTTTATTATTAATGTATAGGGCTTGTACAAGTGGTGTATATACGTCGTGATACCAACGATCGACGTCGTGACGGTTTGGTAGAACTTTCTTCAATAAGTCTTCGTAAAGAGTGTCATCACCAGCATACCCCGCTTGGTCAATGAGTTTTACGAAGCGAGGTAATAGGTCAGTTCGATGCAACAAGATACAGAGACTGATAACTTGAACGGCTTCCTCGTACTGATCCGGCCAGTCATCAAGTGCCAATGGCGATATTTTGGATGATTTTTGATATTCGGCCAGAGTTTTTTGACGGATCTCGTATTTTTCAATTAGATCCTCCAACAGAGGGACGAGTTTCTCTATGTTTTCCCCTGCGGTATAGCTGGCAAGAAGCTTGTCAAGAGCTAGAGTCTGAAAAAAAGCTGAGCGAAGTGATGCTTCCTCCTCGGCAGTGTCGGATTTGAATTTGTTACTCTTGAAGAACTCGATTACTTCGTCGTGTTCTCTTAAGAAGTTTTTATAATGGTTTTCGCTAAAATAAGCTTGTCTTATTTTCATATTAGCCAGTCTCATCTTGAGCGAGTCTGATGCAAAGTGTTTATAGTGTATGGTGACCTATGTGGAGGCGTATTTACTATTTGGATTGCAGGGGTTGTAATAGTGTGTCATGAGAATTTCGCTCAGAACTGTTGGCCAAGTTCTGAGCGGGTAGAAAGCAAATTTATTCTTCGCCTGACCAATACCAAATAGTTTCGCCCCATTTGGAATCACCGAAACTCGGCATCGTTTCACCTTGAATGAAGTGACGCCTTGAGTTGGCCTGTGCCGGAGTGAACCAATAACCCGTAATGCTGCAGGGCTGGCCAGCATCTATACGAGAAATCTGGGAATTATTAGTCGGTTGATAATTTCTGGCATATTTCACTAGGTCTTTTGGATAAACCATGTGACTGATTTTGCTGTCATCTATTCCATACAGGAATGCAATAGCTCCGGCTTCTATAGCCCAATACCCCACGTAGTTCCCATTTTCTCCTTGCAAATGCAAGTCATGCCATGGGGCTTGTTTGAAAGCGGGGTACCATTCGCTGCAGTATTTTTTTAGAAGCTTGGAAGCTTCCTCTTTGCTATCTGCGTAGATGGCTTGAACTAACGGAGTGTAGATGTCATGAAACCACTGATCTACATCTTGTCTGTTCGGTAATAATTTGATGAGTAAATCTTCATACAAAGTGTCGCTACCAGCATAACCTGCGTCATCCAGTAATTTGACAAAGCGTTTAAGAAGGTCGATGCGATGCAGTAATACACAAAATCCTATAACTTGCACACACTCTTCGTACTGGTAAGGCCAATCATCAATTGCCAGTGGTGATATTTCAGGAATGTTTTCGTATATTTCAAGTTTTGCCTGACGGATTTCATATTTTTCAATCAGATCATCTAGAAGTGGTATTAATGAAAAAATTTCTTCGCCCGCAGTATAAGCAGCCAGAAGTCTGTCGAGCGCAAGCTTTTGCAGGTGTCTAGAGCGAAGAGCTGCCTCTTCTTCAGGGGAGTCTGATTCAAAAGTATTTGTTTTTAAGAACTCGATTACTTCATCATGTTCTCTTTGGAAGTTTTTATAATGATTTTCGCTAAAAAAGGTTTGTCTTTTGTTCATTTTGATCACGCCTCAATTTTCAGGGAACTCAGTGCGCCGTATTTTCGGGCCAAGGATTTCTTGCGTTTGTTTACAAAAGCTTTCACTTCGTGATCAGAATAATGAAAGGCTTTGTGATTTTGGTGCGTTCCTTCGTCCGAATTTCCTAACTGTGCAGCGGCGTGTTCCTTTGGACTCAAGCTGGTGTGGAAAAGCGGTGCGTAGAAAAGATGTCTGCTATGCGAACTCATTACCTGAATTGCAAGACTCCTTCCTTGAACAGCTCTTTCAATGTTCTCGTCGATCCATTCGCGACTCATTTGAACGAGTAGAGGTTTTTTCCTCTTAATAGAGTCTTCTTTTTTCGAAGCTGTTTTATTCTTTTTACCGCTCACTACCGGTTTGCTGTTTTTACTTTGGGCAGCCGTTTCGATTTGCTCTACAGGTTCGATCAGATCACTGGGGTCAGCGATACCCGAGACACCCAATTTCGAACTGATGCCGGGTTTTCGGGTGTTATTAGGTTTACGCATGAATTTAGGCGCATCTTCATCACGGCTTGCCTTAGCTTCCACGATGGCAAATTTCTTACCTTCGTTATTTGCCGGATTAGCGCGCCACACAGCATCGATGCCTGTTCCGTTCGCACCATCCGTTAGTTTGTACAGTACGTGGCTAGCCTTAGGACTTCCGCCTGCGGAAAGTTTCCCCAACTTACTGGCACTAGGTTCACCCTCGAGCCACTTCCCATCAGCACCCTTGTCATGCCCGTCCCAATCCTTGCCCCAGCCAAACTCCACTGCGCAGATGTAGTCCGCAATGTGTTCGCCGCTCACTCCCAAACCTTCGTTCAAAATGCTGGAAGGGGCCTGAAGGCCCATTTTCGAGGCTTCGACCTGATTGGAGTGGGTGCCACTGGCGCCATCGGTGCCTTTCGCTGCAACCGAGGAGTCTTTGTTGGCGGGTTTTTCTGCTCTTTTCGGGTGGCTGGAGCCGGAGCCGGCCGCTGAGCTATTGCGCTGCATGCCTTTCCATTTCACCAGTCGTTTTTCAACGATCCCGACCATGGCCGGCATGTTGTCGCGGGAGGAGGCGAGGACGGTGACGACGGAGGTTTTTGCCCAGTTGGGCAGGCTCTGGAACGTCGAGGAGCCTTTGACGCCGGTGATGATTTCATCGAGTTCGCCGCGTAGCTTGCCAGCGTTGAATATCTGCTTGAGCAGTTCTTCGGGGCTGGTTTTGATTCCGCACTCTTGCAGGACAAAGCGGAGCAGGTCGAACAGTACCGGGGCATAGCGCTGCGGGTCTTTGTTGACGATGCGCAGGCTTTTTTTCAGGCCGTCGCCGGGGCCTGGAATCCAGCCGATGACGGCCATTAGCAGGTCGAACTGTGCGTCTTCCTTGCCATCGGTCGACTCTGCGTTGTAGAGGACGATCGCGGATTCAATGGTGTCGTAGGCATCGATGGCTTGCCCCAGGAACGGCACTGCGCCTAGCGCGATGCCTTTTGCCAGCTCAACGGCGGCTTCTTGATAGGCGGCGCTACGGTCTTCGCCGCCGTCGTTTGCGCTCTCAGCTACTGCCTCGCTCATGTCAGCCTCCCTGCGGCTTTCTCCACTAATGCTTGTAAATCAACCTGGTTTGGGTCCAGGCCGAGCTTGCGTAAATCTTCGTTAACTTTTTCGTCCGAGTTCTGCACCACCGCGACACTTTCGCGGCTGAACGGCCGTGGATCCTCGCCGTAATACACTTTGGCCGGTCCTTTCGGCACCTCTTCCAACCGGGCGAAGCCGTCATCGTCCAGCACGCCTTCACGGGTCGAACCGTCGGCAAAATCAACGCGATAAGACGCGCCGGGCACCGGTTCCAGATTGTCGTAGTGCAAATTCAACTCCAGCCACGTCGGGTTGGCCTTGGCTTTTTCCATCAGCCTTCCGGCAACGTCTGCCGCTGCCAACCCCGGAATCAACGGCACCAAAATCCCGATGCCGCTGCCCACCCCAGGCGAGCCGCCAGTGTTGACCTTCACCTCGGCGCCGCTGATGGTTACGCCACCAGCGTCGACTTTCACGAAATTGCCGCCAGCCTTGGCGGTGAGTTCCATGCCGGCGTCTACCACGACCTTGTCGCCAGCGTGGTAGTGGATTTCGCTGCCGGCTTCGACGAATTGAGCAGTGCCGACTTTTACATGCTGCGTCACACCCACCGTCAGGTGATCATCCGCGCGCATCTCGCTGATTCGATCCAGATGGGTAATCCGGTGTTCCTCAACCTTGAACTCGCTCAGCGTATTGGCTTCAACGGTGTCGTGCCGTTCGTTACCGACGCGGATCTTCTGGTCGTGCTCGATGTTTTCGTCCCAATCGCGTTGGGCGTGGATGTAGATCTGCTCGACGCCTTTCTTGTCTTCGATACGGAATTCGTTGTAGCCCTTGCCGCCCGGTGAACTCAGGGTTTTGAAGGTGCTGCGGGTCTTGTTTGCTGGCAGGTCGTAGGGGACGACGTTTTCCTTGTGGTACAGGCAACCGGTGACCAGTGGCTGGTCGGGATCGCCTTCGAGGAAGGTGACGAGGACTTCCATGCCGATGCGCGGGATGGCGATGCCGCCGTACGCGGCGCCGGCCCAGCCGCTGGCGACGCGCATCCAGCAGGTGGTTTTGTCGTTGGACTGACCGTCACGGTCCCAGTGGAATTGCACTTTGATCCGGCCGTACTGGTCGCAGTGGATTTCTTCGCCTGCCGGGCCGGTGACGACGGCGGTCTGGCTGCCGAGGACTTTTGGTTTCGGGTGTTCGAGGGCAGGGCGGTAGTGCGCGTCCCACGGGGTGGCGAGGAAGCTGTTGCGGTAGCCCTGGTGGAAATCGCTTTTGTTGTCGGTGACGTCGCTGGTGACGTTTTCGCCGAGTACTTGCGGTTGTTTGCCTTCGTGGAAGACTTCCAGCAGCAGCCACAGGTCGTTCCACTCGGCGCGCGGATGTTCGGCGAGCGTGAGGAAATGGCCGCTGGTGAGGGTCGGTTCGTCACCTTTGCCTTCGGCGAGTTTGTAGTCGCTGCGATGGCGTTCGAGGGCGCGGGTGGAAAGGAACTTGCCGCGTTCGCGGGTGGTGAAGCGGCCGGGGTAGTCGTAGTCTTCGAGGTCCGGGGCAAAGGTGCTTTTCGCGGTGCCTTCGGGGAGGATCTGCGGTTTTTCGAAGTCGTAGTCGCGGCGGCTGACGCGGGTGGTGCGGGTTTCCAGGCGCAGGTTGAAGCGTTTGATCACCGGTTTGTCAGCGGCCATGCCGGAGTCTTGCTGGTAGCTCACCGGTTTCAGCTTGCGGAACACGGTCTGGTCGTCGCCGAACACCAGTTTGTGGCCGCTGCCGCTGTGCTGGAAGTGGAAGTGAATGCCTTCCTCTTCGCACAGACGCTGGATGAAATGCAGGTCGGATTCGTCGTACTGCACGCAGTAATCGCGTTCCGGGTATTCGGCGTTGAGCTGGAAGCTGTAGGCGTCGGCAAGAATGCCGCGATCTTCCAGCACCTGGGCGATGATCTTCGGCACGGTCAGTTGCTGGAAAATCTGCTGATCGTGGTTGTGCCGCAGGTAGGCCAGTTGTGGCACCAGGCTAAGGCTGTAACGGGTCAGGGTCTTGCCGGAGTCGCCTTGCTCGATGCGATAGACCAGACCGTGGATCTTGCCTTCGCCGGTCGGGCCGAAAGTCAGGACGCCGGGCTTGTGCAACAGCTCTTCGAGTTTGAGGTCGGGGCGCGCGCTGACGAGTTCGAGATCGAAACGGAACGGTTGGTTGAGGGCTTCGCGACCGGTGAAGCTGAGGACTTGCAGGTCGGCGTTGGCGCCTTCAAGCGTGAGGGTAATGTGGGTTGCGTTGGCGTCCAGCATGCCTTGAATTCCGTCCGTTGAATAAGCAGGTGACGGATGATGGAGGATTCAGCCGCCTCGTTCAAGGCACAAAAGCCGTAGGTCTGGCAGGTTTGCGGTATAGGGAAAACCCTTAGATGAGGTGTTTCGCCCAGTGAAACCGGGCGTTTGGTGCGAATTGGCGTTGATTGCCGGCAACTTTTCCCACGACCCTGGGTTGAAGAATCCTCAGTCAGATTCAGACTAAAGTCGCCTGTAGCACGTCAAAGCCATCTGCCATCATTGCCGCTCACCCCTGCGTGTTCACTTTCTCCTGGTTCAATCTGACCCGGGACGGGAGCTATTTTTCTGGCTTGTTGCGCGCTTGCGCAAACGCTGCATTGTTGGAGTTTTTCATGCGTCCCCCATTTCCCCTCATCACCCCGCGCCAGTCGTTTGGCTTCGGAGCCTTTGTGCTGTGCGCAGGTTTTACCGCACAGGTTCAGGCCAGCGGATTTTTTGAAGACACCACGGCGAAGATCGAATCGCGCACGGTGTACTTCAACCGCGATTTCCGTGATGGGCACACCACGAACGATCAGGGCGCGTCCAAGCGTGAAGAGTCGGCACAGGGCTTTATTCTCAACCTGCAATCGGGCTACACCGAAGGCACGGTGGGTTTTGGTATCGATGCGCTGGGCATGCTCGGCTTTCAACTCGATTCCAGCCCGGACCGCAGCAACAGCGGCTTGCTGCCCTCCAGCGGCAACGACCCGCGCGGCTCGAAGGGCCAGTACGCGAAAATGGGCCTGACCGCCAAGGTCAAGGTTTCGGACACGGTGCTGAAGTACGGCGCGCTGCTGCCGGATCTGCCGTTGCTGAAATACAACGACGGTCGTTTGCTGCCGACCATGTTCAACGGCGCCATGCTGACTTCTAAAGAGGTGAAAGACCTGACCTTCATGGCCGCGCGCCTGGACAAGTACACCGCGCGTGATTCCACCGATTCGCAAGACATCCGCGTGCACTGCAAGAACAAGCGCTACGCCTGCAACACCACTGCCGATCATTTCGACATGTACGGCTTCGACTACAAGATCAACGATCGCCTGACTGCGCAGTATCACTACGCCGAACTGGAAGACATCTATCGTCAGCACTTTGTCGGGCTGTTGGGTAATCAACCGTTAGCTGGCGGTGTACTTAAAGCGGATCTGCGCGTGCTGAAAAGTGCCGATAGCGGTGATGCCAAGGCCGGTTCAATCGATAACCGCGCGTTGAGCGGCATGCTGTCGTATGCGCATAGCGGTCATACGTTCAGCGCCGGTTGGCAGCGCATGAACGGCGACAACTCGATGCCTTACCTCGATGGCAGCAACCCGTATCTGGTCAACTACGTGCAAGTCAACGACTTCGCTGCCGCGCAGGAACGTTCGTGGCAACTGCGTTATGACTATGACTTCAAAGCCATTGGCATTAATGGTTTGAGCTTCCTGACGCGCTATGTGAGCGGTGATCATATCAAGGTGTTGGGCAGTGATCAGGAAGGCAAGGAGTGGGAACGCGACAGCGAGTTGAAGTATGTGATTCAGACGGGCACGTTCAAGGATGTGAGTTTGCGTTTGCGTAATGCGACTTACCGTACCAACTATGAGAAGTTTGCTCGGGATGTGGATGAGACACGGTTGATTGTGAGTTATAGCTTTTCGGTGTTGTAGGTCTTGGATGTGTAGTGCTTGATCGGGCGCTATCGCGAGCAGGCTCACTCCTACAATGGATTAATGTTGATCGCAATATCCGCGTCCGCTGAAGATCCCCTGTAGGAGTGAGCCTGCTCGCGATGAGGCCCTTGAAATTGCTGCTACAACCAATGCCAGAACCGGCTCCAGAACCCCCGATTCAAATCCTCTTTGCACCCGGCATATTGCCGCGCATAAACATCCGAACGATTCTGCACTTTGCGCGCCGTCGGCATCAGCCAGGCTTTGCTCGCGTAAGTCTTGTTGCGGAAGCCGCCCCAGCCTTCGTGGTAGTTGAGGTATTGGTTGTAGGCGTCGTACTTGTACACGCCGTTGATCGAATAGGTCTTGTCCATGTACCAGCCGACAAAGTCGATGGCGTCGTCGAAGTCTTCGCGGTCGGCTCCGCTGCGGCCGGTGCTTTTCTGGTAGTCGGCCCAGACTTCATCTTTGGCTTGCGCATAACCCGAGGCGGTCGAGACGCGGCCCCACGGGATCACCCACAGCAAGTATTTGCGCGGGGTTTTGGCGTCGTAGCGGTAACCGGATTCCTGATACATGATCGCGAAGGGCACCTGAATCGGCACGCCCCAGCGTTTTTGCGTGACTTGCGCAGCGTCGTACCAGTCGCTTTTTTCCCGGAAGATTTCGCAGATGTCTTCCGGCGAACGGGGCGGCGAGGTGCCGCACCCGCTCAGTAGCGTTGCCAGTGTCAGTAGTCCAAGCGTCTGCCTGTAATTCAAAAGCCGTTATCCCGTCGTGCGCAAAAAGGCCGACAGTCTACGCGCTCAGCTCAATTGATGACGATAGGGCAGATCCGGGCCAGTCTTGCTGCAGGTCAGCGCGGCGGCTTGCACGGCGAACCTGAGCATGGCGTCGATCTGCTCGCGCGCGAGTTGCCGCACGCCTTCGACCGAATCCAGACCGTGCTCGGTCAGCCAGGTGATCAACGCAGCCTGAAAGGTGTCGCCCGCGCCAACGGTGTCGGCAATCTTTATCGAGGCTGCCGGGACTGACCATGTGCCGTGTTGGCGGCTGAACACAGTAGCGCCGTCGCCGCCACGGGTGAGGAAGACGACCTGGCAGCGGTGTTCGAGCCAGCCTTCGATCACCCGTTGTGGGTCCTGTTCGGGGTAGAGCAGGCTCAGGTCTTCGTCGCTGACCTTGATCAGATCGGCCAGTGGCACCAGCGTCGCGATGCGCTCGCGCCACAGGTGGATATTCGGCTGGGGATTTAAGCGTACGTTCGGGTCGAGGGTGATCAGGCGTTTGCCGCTTTCACGCTGTACCAAGGTCAGCAAGGTGTCGCCGATCGGCTGCACCACTAGCGAGTACGAGCCGATATGCAAGCCGCGCACCTCAGGACCCAGCGCTGGCAGATGCGCCAGACTCAGCTGCCGGTCGGCGCAGCCTTCACCGCGAAAGCTGTAGTGCGGCGAGCCATTGGCACCGACGGCGACCATGGCCAGCGTGGTCGGTGCGGCGAAATCCACCAGATAGTCCGGGCACACACCTTCGTCCTGCAGCACTTGCTGCAAGCGGCGGCCGAGGTAGTCGGTGGACAGCCCGCCAAACAAGGCTGAGTCCACGCCCAGACGGCGTAAACCGACGGCGACGTTGAACGGCGAGCCGCCAGCAATCGCCTTGAAAGTCACTTTCGAGGCCAGACCGCTGGCGTCGTCTTCACTGAAAAAATCAAACAGGGCTTCGCCACACACCAAATACATAATTGTTTGCTCTTTATAGGGTTGCGACATGCTGTTGATAGCGTTCATAGGCCTGCTGGAACGCCGCGACGTTGGCGGCAATCGGCAGGGTTTCACTGCTTGAGTCGAGTTTCACGCAGCGCTGGCACAGGTCGGCGAGGCTGTCTTCGTGGCCGTTCGACCAGGATTTGCACCACGCCGATTGAATCGCTGCGCCGAGGGCGGCGGCTTCGCTTTGTTCGGTACAGATCACCGGGGTGTTCATGATGTCGGCGACGATCTGCCGCCACACCGCACTTTTCGAACCGCCGCCGATCAGGCAAATGCTGCGGCTTTGTAAACCATTGTGGCGGAGCAAATCCAGTCCGTAACGTAGACCGAAGGTGGTGCCTTCGACGGCGGCGCGGCACAGATTGGCCTGGGTCAGGTTGTCCAGCGTCAGACCGTGCAGGCTGCCGGTGGCGTGGGGCAGGGCGGGGACGCGTTCGCCGTTGAGAAACGGCAGCATGCTCACGCCGTCAGCGCCGATGGGGGCTTGAGCGACGAGGTCGTTGAATTGCTGCAGATCGAGGTCAAACAGCTCGCGGATCGCGCCGGTGGCGTTGGTCAGGTTCATCGTGCAGATCAGCGGCAACCATCCGCCGCTGGACGAGCAGAACGTCGCGACCGAGGCGTCCGGGCTGACTTTCGGCACTTCGGAATAGGCGTACACCGTACCGGAAGAGCCGAGGCTCATGGTGATCGCGCCGGGCTGAATATTGCCGGTGCCGATGGCGCCCATCATGTTGTCGCCGCCACCGCTCGATACCAACGCGTTGGGGTTGATGCCGAGGTGTTCGGCAATCGCCGGGAGGAGAGTGCCGACGCTTTGGTGCGCATCGATCAGCTCAGGTAGCGCCGCTTGCAGGCGTCCGCTGGCGTCGATGTCGCGCAGCAGTTGCAAGTCCCATTGGCGGGTGCGCACGTTGAAATAGCCGGTGCCGGAAGCGTCGCCGTATTCACTGCAGGCGCGGCCGGTGAGCCAGAAGTTCAGGTAGTCGTGGGGCAGCAGGATGCGCGCGATGCGCGCGAACACCACGGGGTGTTGTTCTTTGGTCCAGAGCAGTTTCGACACCGTGTAGCCCGGCGCGATGACCACGCCGAGGCGTTCCAGCGAACCTTTTTCACCGCCCAGATGAGTCAGCAGACGGTCGTTTTCGGCGCTGGTTTCGGTGTCGCACCAGAGCTTGGCCGGGCGCAGGACTTCACCTTGATCATCGAGCAGGACCAGACCGTGTTGCTGGCCGGAGACGCCGATGCCGAGGATCGACTGGCCATCGACATTTGCCGCCAGTAATGCCTGGCGGGTAGCGATGGCGAAGGCGTCCAGCCATTGCTGGGTGTCTTGTTCGCGGCGGCCGTTGGCGCCGCTGATCATCGTGTGTGCGGCGGCACCTTGGCCGAGGACTTGACCGCTGGCGGCGTCGAGGATGATGGCTTTGGTGCCTTGGGTGCCGCAGTCGATGCCTAGGAAGAGTTGTTGTGTTGTCATGTGTGAACCACTCGGGTGTGGTGAAGATCAAGAGTGTACCCCCTCACCCCAACCCTCTCCCCCAAGGGGGCGAGGGGGAAAGGGAGCCGATTGGGGGGCTGTTCAAAAGCTGAGTTCGACTCCGGTTCTCTCAACCGGGGCTGTACAAAATTTGAGTTCGACTCCGGTTCTCTCAAACCGGAGCTGTTCAAAACCTGAGTTCGACTCAGGACGTTCAGGTCGATGTAACTTGCACAAACCACTCGGTCAGTTCCCTCTCCCTCCGGGAGAGGGCTAGGGTGAGGGGCTTTTCAATCCAGAATCCGCTGCAAAGTCCGCGTCACACCATCCTCGCGCAAGCTGTTGCAGCACCACTCAAACGCCGCGACAAACTCCGCCGAACGCGGTATCGCCGTGCCAAAAATCTCCTCAACCGCCAACAACCGCTGCGTGATTAAAGCATCGTCCGCCACCAACGCCTGACAAAACGCCGCGCGCGGATCAGGAATCGAATAGCTATCGCCATTCTCATCCACCCCCTTCAAATACAACGCCCACGCCGCCACCACCAACGCCGCACGTTTAGTCTCCTGCCCATCAGCAATCAAGCGGTTGATGGTAGGAATGGTGAACTTGGGAAACTTCGACGAACCGTCCGAACACACTCGCTCCAACTGATCGGCAATCGCCTGATTGGAAAACCGCGCTACCAGCGTGTTTTTGTAATCCGTCAGATCAATGCCCGGCACCGGCGCCAATTGCGGGGTCACGTCCAGATCCATGTAAGCGCGCATATAACGCACGAACAGCGGGTCATTCATGGTCTCGTGCACAAACCGGTAACCCTTCAAAAAGCCCAGATAGGTCAGCGCCAGGTGGCTGCCGTTGAGCAGTTTGATTTTCATCTCTTCATACGGCGAAACATCGTCGGTGAACTGCACACCAACCTTTTCCCAGGCCGGACGACCGTTGCCGAATTTGTCTTCCAGCACCCACTGCACGAACGGCTCGCAGACCACCGGCCAGGCATCGTCGACGCCGTGTTTATCGGCCAGTTGTAGGCGATGCGCGGTGCTGGTCATCGGCGTGATGCGGTCGACCATGGCGTTGGGGAAACTGACGTTGGCGTCGATCCAGCTGCACAGGTTGCTATTGCGCAGCGTGGCAAACGCCAGCAGTGCCTTGCGCGTCACGGCGCCGTTGTGCGGCAGGTTATCGCAGGACATCACGGTAAATGCCGGAATGCCCGCCGCCCGGCGTTTTTCCAGGGCCGCACACAGGAAACCGAATACGGTTTTCGGTGCGTTCGGATGGGCAAGGTCATGCTGAATCTGCGGCAAGTGCGCCATGAATTCGCCGTTGCTGTCATCGATGCAATAACCGCCCTCGGTGATGGTCAACGAGACGATGCGGATTTGCGGATCGGCGAGTTTGTCGATCAACGCCTGAGCGCCGTCCTCGGCCAGCAGCATGTCGCGAATCGCGCCGATCACGCGGACTTCGGTGTCGTCGCTGTCGCCAAGTTCGAACAGCGTGAACAGGTAATCCTGCTCCTTGAGATCGTCGCGGGCGCGGCGATCTTCGGCGCGCAGGCCGACGCCACAGATCGCCCAGTCGAGGGCTTCGCCGGTGTTCATCAAGGCATCGGTGTAATACGCCTGATGCGCGCGGTGGAAGCCGCCGACGCCAATGTGAGCGATGCCCTGGCGCGTGTCGCTGAGGCTATAGGCCGGCAGTTGCACTTCGGCGGCCAGGCGATGGAGATTCTGTTGGTTGAGTTTCATCGGGAATTCTCGAAGTCAGGCCGCAGCGCGCAGCGGACGGGTCAATGCGACACCTTCGGCATCGAATAAATGGCAGTGCGACGGGTCGAGGTGCAAGCTCAACTGCTCGCCGTAACGGCTGGCCAGATCACCGCGCACGCGCATGGTCAGGGCTTCGCCAGCATTGGTGGTGACGTGGCAGAAGGTGTCGCTGCCCAAGCGTTCGCTAACGTCGGCGGTGACTTGCAGGGAGCAGTCGCCCGGTTGTGCCAGCTCCAGATGCTCCGGGCGAATACCGAGGGTCACGGCGCTGCCGACACTCAGATTGCCGGCATTAAAGGGCAGGGTGATGCGCGTACCGGCGTCCAGCGAGACTTCGCAGCTCTGGCCATCGACGCGGGCGATTTTACCTTTGAGGAAACCCATTTTCGGCGTGCCGAGGAAACCGGCGACAAAGAGGTTCGCCGGGTTGTGATACAGGTCCAGTGGCGAGCCGACCTGTTCGATCTTGCCGCCATTGAGTACCACAACCTTGTCGGCCATGGTCATCGCTTCGACCTGATCGTGGGTCACGTAGATCATCGTCGCTTGCAGGTCTTTGTGCAGGCGCAGCAGTTCCAGACGCATCTGTACGCGCAGCGCGGCGTCGAGGTTGGACAGCGGTTCGTCGAAGAGGAAGATTTTCGGATTGCGCACGATCGCGCGACCAATCGCCACGCGCTGGCGCTGGCCACCGGAGAGCTGTTTTGGCTTGCGTTCAAGCATCGGCCCGAGTTCGAGAATCCGCGCCGCTTCGCCGACTTTCTTCTCGACTTCGGCTTTCGGCACGCCGGCCAGATCGAGGGCGAACGACATGTTCTTTTTCACGGTCATGTGTGGGTACAGCGCGTAGGTCTGGAACACCATCGCCAGATCGCGCTTGGCCGGGCTGACTTCGGTGATGTCACGGCCATCGAGTTCGATGGTGCCGTCGCTGACTTCTTCCAGACCGGCAATCAGCCGCAGCAAGGTGGATTTGCCGCAGCCCGACGGGCCGACGAAGACCACGAATTCCTTGTCGTTCACTTCAAGGTCGATGCCTTTGATGATGGAGAAGCCTTCGAAGCCTTTTTGCAGATTCTTGATTTTCAGGTTGGCCATGATGATGGGCCTCCGCAATTTATTATTGGGTTAAACCAGATCGCCTTTTCTGTGGGAGCGACGGTGCGACGATTCGACCTGCTCGCGAATGCGGTGTGCCATTCAACAATGATGGCGACTGACACGGCCTCATCGCGAGCAGGCTCACTCCTACAGGGGAATGTGTAGGGTTCGGGATGTTCATTTCACGGCGCCGAACGAGAGGCCGCGCACCAGTTGTTTCTGGCTGATCCAGCCGAAGATCAGAATCGGCGCACACGCCAGGGTCGACACCGCCGACAACTTGGCCCAGAACAAGCCTTCAGGACTCGAGTAAGAAGCGATCAAAGCAGTCAACGGCGCGGCCTTCGACGAGGTCAGGTTCAGCGACCAGAACGCCTCGTTCCAGCACAGAATCAGCGACAGCAGCACGGTCGAAGCGAGGCCACCCTTGGCGATCGGCAGCAGCACGCGAACCATTTCCTGCCACAGCGTGGCGCCGTCGAGGCGGGCAGCTTCGAGGATGTCTTTGGGGATGTCCTTGAAGTAGGTGTAAACCATCCAGACCACAATCGGCAGGTTGATCAGCGTATAGATCACGATCAGCGCGATGCGCGTGTCGAGCAGGCCGAAACTCTTCGCCAGCAAGTAGATCGGCATCAGCACGCCCACCGGCGGCAGCATCTTGGTCGAGAGCATCCACAGCAGCGTGCCTTTGGTGCGCTGGGTTTCGTAGAACGCCATCGAGTATGCGGCCGGCACCGCGATCAGCAGACAAAGGGCCGTGGCACTGAAGGAAATCACCACTGAATTCCAGGCGAAACTGAAGTAATCGCTGCGCTCATTGATGTGCAGGTAGTTCTCCAGCGTCGGCGTGAAGATGAACTGCGGCGGCGTGGCGAAGGCGTCGATTTCGGTTTTGAAACTGGTCATCACCATCCAGAAGATCGGGAAGAAAATCACGATCGCGATGGCCCAGGCCAGGGTGCCGAGCAGCAGGCTTTGCAGCCGGCGGGATTGTTGAAGAGTCATGGCAGGCCTCAGGCTTTGTCAGTCAGGTTTTTGCCGATCATCCGCACCAGAATGATCGCGGCGATGTTGGCGATGACCACGGCAATCAAGCCGCCCGCCGAGGCCATGCCGACATCGAACTGCACCAGCGCCTGGTTGTAGATCAGGTAGGCGAGGTTGGTCGAGGCGTAGCCGGGGCCGCCGTTGGTGGTGGTGAAAATCTCGGCGAACACCGACAGCAGGAAGATCGTTTCGATCATCACCACCACGGCAATCGGCCGCGCCAGATGCGGCAGGGTCAGGTGCCAGAAGATCGCGATCGGCCCGGCACCGTCCAGGCGCGCGGCTTCCTTCTGTTCCTGGTCGAGGGACTGCATGGCCGTCATCAGAATCAGGATCGCGAACGGCAGCCATTGCCACGACACAATGATGATGATCGACAGCAGCGGGTAGTGCGCGAGCCAGTCCACCGGTTGCGCGCCGAACAGCTTCCAGGTGTAGGCGAGGATCCCCGAGACCGGATGGAAAATCAGGTTCTTCCAGATCAGCGCCCCAACCGTGGGCATGATGAAAAACGGCGAAATCAGCATGACCCGGACGATGCCGCGCCCGAGAAATTCACTGGCTTCCAGCAATGCACTGATCAGCACGCCGAAGACCACGCTGATCAACAGCACGCTACCGACCAGCAACAGCGTGTTGGTAGCGCCGGGCATGAAGCCCGAGTCGGTCAGAAAGTAGCTGAAATTCTCCAGCCCGACGAACTGGTTTTCACCGGGGTAGAGCAGGTTGTAGCGGATCATCGAGAAGTAGATGGTCATGCCCAGCGGCACGATCATCCACAGCAGCAACAGGGCCACCGAAGGGCTGACCAGAAACCAGCCGGGATTGCGTACGCGGGCTTTGCGCGCAGGCTGCGACAGGTCGATGTGGGCTTTGGCAGTTGAAGTATTCATGGTGATCACAACCGAGTCATACAGACCTATGAAGATCTAATGTAGGAGTGAGCTGTTGCGGTTACTTGGGATAACCGGCGCGCTTCATCTCGCGTTCAGTGGTTTGCTGCGCGGCGGTCAAGGCTTGATCCACCGTGGTCTGGCCGATCAGCGCCGCCGAGAACAGCTTGCCGACCTGGGTGCCCACCGCCTGGAACTCTGGAATGGTCACCAGTTGAATACCGATGTACGGCACCGGTTTCCGCGTTGGCTTGCTCGGATCAGCCGCTTTCAGCGATTCCAGCGTGACCTTGGCAAACGGCGCGGCGCTCATGTAGGCATCGCTGTAGGTCGAGGCGCGGGTGCCTGGCGGTACGTTGGCGATGCCGTCAGTTTTGGCCACCAGGTCGCCGTACTCTTTGGAGGTCGCCCAGGCGCTGAACTCTTTCGCGGCGTCTTTGGCTTTGGAGCTGGTCGGAATCGCCAGCGCCCACGAGTACAGCCAGGCCGAGCCTTTGTCAGTCACTTGATGCGGGGCGAAGGTGAAGCCGACATGATCGGCAACCTTGCTCTGGGTCTTGTCGGTGACGAACGAGCCGGCGACGCTGGCATCGACCCAGATCGCGCATTTGCCGCTGTTGAACAGTGCGAGGTTTTCGTTGAAACCGTTGCTGGAAGCGCCCGGCGGGCCGGATTTCTTCATGGTGTCGACGTAGAAATTCAGCGCGTTCTTCCATTCCGGCCCGGTAAATTCAGGCTGCCATTTCTCATCGAACCAGCGCGCGCCATAGGCGTTGGCGACGGTGGTGATCAGCGCCATGTTCTCGCCCCAGCCGGCCTTGCCGCGCAGGCAGATGCCGTACTGTTCCTTGTCCTTTTTCGTGAGCTTTTCGGCGAAACCGGCAATCTCTTCCCAGGTCGGACGCTCGGGCATGGTCAGGCCGGCATCCTTGAACAGGTCGGTGCGGTAATAGGTGATCGAGCTTTCCGCGTAGAACGGCAGGGCGTACAGCGAACCCTTGACCGACAGGCCTTCACGCACCGACGGGAACACATCGTCGAGGGCGTAACTGGCCGGCAGATCCTTCATCGGTTCGAGCCAGCCCTTGGCGCCCCACAGTGCCGCTTCGTACATGCCGATGGTCAGCACGTCGAACTGGCCACCCTGGGTGGCGATGTCGGTGGTCAGGCGTTGACGCAGGACGTTTTCTTCGAGCACCACCCAGTTGAGCTTGATGTCCGGATGCTCGGTCTCGAAGGTTTTCGAGAGCTTTTGCATGCGGATCATGTCGCTGTTGTTGACGGTGGCGATGGTCAGGGTCTGGGCGCCAAGGCTGACGCTGCTGAGGGTCATGCAGGTGAGGGCAAGCAGAGCTTTTGCAGTCGGTTGCATCGTGCACTCCTTTTCTGCACCCGGAGGGTTACAGAAGGACAGTTATTGTTTTTGTGTCTTCCTGTGCAGGAAGAATGTGCGCTGATTACAGCCTTCAATCGCAGGGCTGACAAATCATCCCTAGCACTTTTATCGATACTTTTTTGCACTGGGCGTTGGCCGGGTGAACGCAGGGAAGGGGGTTACAGCGGGGAGCAGTTAATGAATACGTACAGGTTTCAGAGCATTGCGAGGTCCATTGTGGGAGCGAGCTTGCTCGCGAATGCGTTGTATCAGTTTGCAAATTTGTTGCCTGACACGCCGCTTTCGCGAGCAAGCTCGCTCCCACATGGGAACTGCATTGTCAGTGGTGGTTCTGTTCAGTCAGGCGCTGCACGGCGAGCCGTCGGTAATGCGAGGGCGTCATACCCTTGAGCTGCTGAAAGCGCCGATTGAAGTTGGAAATATTGTTGAATCCGGACTCGAAACACACGTCGGTCACCGGTTTGTCGCCATCAGCCAGCAATTCGCAAGACTTGCTGATACGCAGCCGATTGACGAACTCGATGAAATTGCGCCCGGTGGCCTGTTTGAATACGCGACTGAAATAGGTCGGCGTCATGCCCAAATGCTCGGCCACTTCCTCCAGGGAAATGTCGCGGGCGTAGTGGCTGAAGATGTAATCGACCGCGCGGTTAGTGCGGTCGATATTGTGTTCATCGGCCAGTTGCGGCGTGGTCGCACCGGACAGCAATTGGAAATCATCGCTCGCCGCGAGCAACTCCATCAGGATGAAGAAGTGCCCGAGGCGGGTGATGCCCTTGCTGTCGGCGATACGCTGCATCAGCGTCATGGCCTGGTGGATCGTGCGCTTGCAGCGAAATTCGATGCCGTACTGCGCGCGCTCCAGCAGGGGCGCCAAGGTTTTCAGTTCGGCAAACACCTGGTGGCCACTCTCGAATAACTCGTCGGTGAAGTTCACCAGCATGTCACGCTTCTCCACGACCTCGTCTTCGGCCACCTGACTGATCCAGTTATGCGGCAGGTTGGGGCCGGTGAGAAACAGGGTTTCGGGGTAAAAGTTGCCGATGTAGTCGCCGATGAACACCTTGCCTGAGCTGGCCACGATCAAGTGCAGTTCGTATTCCTTGTGGAAATGCCAGCGCACCAGTGGGCACGGAAAACCATGCTGGCGGTAGATGATGGACAACCCGTTATGGTCATCCATCAACTCGTACGAGGGGTCGGTCACGCGGGCGGTTCGGGTCATGGCCTGAGTACTTTTTCATGATCGCCAGGCGATCATGCCTCGTTTGCCGTGTGGTGCGCCAGCCTCGTTCAAGCCGGCTGTTGGTGGAGGGGCATTCTGGACTTCTCGATGGCTTTCTCCATATTGGCCTGTTGGCAAAAAAACACCACTTTCGAGTTTTTAATGAAGTCGAAGTTAATGATATTGCACTTTTTTGCCCAGTCTGACTTTGCGGGATCAAACCAGTTGTCCAGATTATTGAGAATGCGCAAAGGGCCGCTGGCGATATAACAAGTTGCGCTCAGAGACCAAGGACGCAAGTGGCTGATGGAAGTGCCCATGACTTCTTTTATATAGCCGTGCAACTGGTGGGTGGTCACCAGGGTCTGGTTGATCCATTTATGATTGATTTGTGCCTGGAACCGGCTGTCTCGGGTTTCCCATGTCATCGGCGCGGCAACCAGGACCCGCTGTAGTCGGCTGACTTGTTTAAGTTGGCCTAGTGTCAGGTGGCGGTTTTCGGCAGGAATCATGTGTTGGCCAAAATGCTCGAGCATCAACTGTTTGAATTCAGCGTGGTTGAATTGCGCGTTGCCATTAGCCAATTCGTGGAAGTCAAGAATGATGAACTCATCGAAGCTGCGCTCAAGAAATGCCTTGACGTCGCGGATCAGATCGCCGAGATGGCGCGAAGATGTAAAGCCGTTGTGCTGGAAGCGAAATCTCTCAAGCCCCTGTGCCTGCGCGTCGTACAGCAGGCGTACATCAAGTGCCCGGGAGCCGCGATTGAGCTGCGCATAAAAGGGGATGTCCTGGCATGCCAGCCAGAGGCTCCCGGGGAGCAGAGCGTAGGAGGCTTCCAGGTCGCAGCCTGCATTGTGTGTACCTGGCAACGTCAACTCATTGAGAGACAAGTTATCAATCTGTGGTGTGTTGACCATCCATTGATGGGGTTGGAAATCATGAAAGTTCATGGTGTATATCCTGCGTGGATAGTGATTTAAAGTTATATGAGTGCGCGCAGGATCGTTATAGAGACAAGTTTGTATTTGGCCAATCGCTGTTTGAATGCAAGTTATGTAGAAGTTCCGGAATGATCTTGGTTTGCTGTGGTGTTGCGGTTTTTTGCTTCAATCCATTGCGCCATATATTGAGTGCTTTTGTGTGCGTGATGGCGCAGCATGCTGCCGGTGAAGTTGTTGTTTCTGAGTGTTTGCAAGTGCTGTTGGCAGTGACGAAGTTTCTCAATAAGTGCCGGTCCGTGTATCGCTTGTTGGTAGCGCTCGGTGAGTAGCTGGGTTCCCGCCAGACAAGCTTTTTGCCAACGCGCCTCGTCCTTGTAAAGCGCCACGGCAGTGTTGGCGAGCTCGATTGCGCTGTTTGAAATGGAACCGGGCCAAGTGTGATCACCCTGCATTGCCTCAGCGCCAACCGGCGTCGTGACGCTGGGTGTACCGCACAGCATGGCGTCGACCAGTTTGCCCTTGATCCCGGCACCAAAGCGCAAAGGCGCCAGGCACACCCGCGCAGCGGACATCACCTGCAATGCATCTTCGGCCCAGTTCATGATGTGGAAGCCTTCGCTGGCGTTATGCAGCGCCGTGGCTTTGGGCGGCGTGTAGGCGCCGTAGATGTGCAATTGGGCCTGGGGCAACTGTTGGCGAATCAGCGGCCAGATGGTGCTCTTCATCCACAGCACAGCATCCCAGTTGGGCGCATGGCGGAAGTTGCCGATGCTCAAGAAGTTCGTCCGATCTGCAAATGCTAGCGGCTTGGCCGTCGGCGGGTCGATCATCAGCGGGCACCAGTGCAGCAATTGCCGAGGCAAGCCGAACTGCTCGATCAGCAGTTCGATTTCCACTTCGGAGATCATCAGGTTCAGATCGCAACGATACAACGCGGCAATTTCGCGTCTGGCCAGATCGGTCTGGGCCATCAGCTCGAACTCGTCACGCAGGGCCGGGGCAAATACATCACTGAAATCATTCTGGTCCGGATTGACCTTGAGGCGAGACTTGAGCCGTTGGTGGCGCGCATGCCGCAGACTTTGCAGGTCGGAAGTTTCCAGCACGCGCAGTGCCTGAGGGCATTGTTTTTCAACCCGCCAGCCGAACTGTTCTTCCATCATGAACTGGTCAAACAACACAATGTCCGGCGCCAGTTCACTGATGAAGTGGTCAAAGCTGCTGTTGTTGAGTTCGATGGCCACTTCGCGGATGCCGAGTGCAGCAAGATCTGCTTTGTGCTCACCGGGGCCGGCCGGGCTGCTGAAGGTAATGTCCCAGCCTTGTTGCAGGAAGGTTTCGAGGATCTGCATGACGTGCCCGCTCGCCGCTGAGGAGCGCGGTTCTGGCCAGACGTATCCGATGACCAGGACTTTGGTGGCGGGAGGCTGAATCATGCGAGTTTTTCCTGTGCAGCAAACGAGGGATGCGATGAAGGCGCAATTAAACCATGGCAGGGGCGGTATTTAACACTGTTATCAATATGCTTGGGCTTTACGGTAAAAATGCAGGTGAGAGGGTTGTTCTGCTATTGATTAGTGTAATTGTTGTGCAAGATTTGCTAATGGTTATTAGCTTTATAAGTGTGCAGCAGTATTGATAGTTTCGCTTGCGCCACAGTCGTTGAAAGATGCGGTCCGCGTTTTAGTGCTGTGCGCAGGAGACTATATGAACAATCAACTATCCGGGCTTTATGCCGGCTCCGAAGAATCGTTGCTGTGGTTGCTGGACCCTTTGGCAGATGCCGATGAGACGCCAGTATTGTCGAGGGCGAGAAACGCCAGTTCGGTCTTGTCGTCAGGGGATGTCGTGGAAGGCGTCAATGTAAAAGAGCTGGCTCAGGAGATACTGCAAGGGTGTGCCGCAGTTATGGATGAGGTGAGTTTTGATCCTGCTCATTTCATTCGCGAGCGTATTGATGAAACTGTATTGGAAATTGTCATTGAAGACGATGTTCGCAAGCGTATTCAGCATGATTCCGCGGTCAGCGTTAAGTATTACGAGTTGGAAGCGCCCAAGCGCAGCGACTCGCTCCAAGGAGAGAAAAAAGCGGTTGTCTGGAAAGAAAAAGCATTCACTCTCGCAGAAATCTGCACTGACTATCACGTGCGTGTTCTCAAAGGACTCTATGGAGTGACCATACAGTGGCCTTCCTATTATCCGCAGAAACTCAGGGAGGTGTTCAATGATGCGGACTATCAAGAGGACTTTAAACAGTATGTAAAAGATAACTTGCGATCGCCTGCGGTTAGCGCATTTGGCCGCTTATTGAAAAAAACAGAGCTGAACAAGTTGGTCGTGGAATTCATCAAGAGTGGTGATCGCTCCCTGGATGATCAAGTCATCGCTTTCGAGTATCTCAAAGGCATGATTCCACCACGCTTGCTTAACTTGCACAGCGATCCTGATTTGAATGTAGATAACGCTGTCTTTATCGGACGAAGCAATCTGGACCGTGGCCTGGTGTTTTTCCTGGGGGAAGACAGTGCGGCCTTCGAATTTCCCGCCGGACATGATGCCCGTGGGCGTTTTGTTGAAAATAACCAAGACTTCCAGAAGCGCCTGCTCAAGCGCGTGCCGTTACGCGATCAACAGAAACCGTATGTTCGTGATTTCAAATATCGCGGCGCAGAATTTCCCGTGTTCGTCACCCGTGCCAACTACCGGGAATTGGTCTTTCGATCCAGTTCGGATATCGGTCAGGATTTGTTCGATCGTCAAATCGCGCGGGCACTTGCCGACATCGATACGCTCGTTTCAACGGAAGCCGAACGCTGGACCGATTTTGCATTGGAGGCGGCCGGTTATCTCCTGCAATGTGTTGCGTTTGCCGCCTCGTTGCCTTACGGCGGAACGGCGGCATTCGCGTCTGCTCCGATTCGCATGCTGATTCCTTTTCTCCTGGGACTCGGGGCTTCCGCGACCGATTTGATTCGTGCAGAGATATCGGATGATCCTTCCGAGACCGAGCGGTTGCGGATCAACGCCGCGATCGGTTTGCTGGCCGAACTTGCAGGCCCGATCGCCGAAAGGCTGATCGGCAAGACATTGTCGCTTGCGCTCAAGAGAGACGTGGGGCGCCGGGTGCTCCAGGCGCTCAAAAACAGCAATCGGCCTTCGGTCTTTCGCCGCTCGGCGACACGGCTGCGTCAACAGTTGGCGAGCACGACAGGAAAAGAGATTCCAGACGCGGCTAAAGGCTTGCTAGTTGCCGGTTATCTCGCCGAGTTGTCAGGCGGCCCGAACGTAGCGCAAAAGCTGGCAACGGAGACGCGGGTCATCCGCTTGTCCGGTCCCGAAAAAGGCTTTGTTTATCAGGGGTTCGTCTTTCGGGGAGACATGCGAGACCCTTCACTCATCTTTCAGAAGGGATTTACCCAGCGCGCACCGATCAAGCACCTCGATCAGATCAACGGTTTGAAGGGGGGATATGGCGGCGCTCATGACGCACTCAGTCCTGATGGCGCGGGTATTTCCACCTCGGCATTCTATAAAAAGGACGGGGCGGGAGCCTTTGTCTATGGGGGACAGAAGGGGGGATTTACCTATTTCATCGACGCACGCCAGGTGGAAGGCTTTCATTTATACGCCAACACCGAACTGGCTTTTCGCCCCAACTCAGGCTTGAAAACCCTGCCACCGCTGGAGATCAATTATGGCGTTGACCTACCACCGGGTCTGATTCTGGGCGCCTATGACCCGGCCGGCAACTTCATCGCCAATCCCAAAGCGATCAATCGGGCCATTGCGGCGAGTGAAATCAACCCGCTGGCGGGAGCGGGCCGGGATGTGGGCAACAAATTACGTCAGCCATTTGCTGACGGAGAGTTGTTGTCACCCGTCGATTTCGGCAACGAAGCGCTGAACGCGCAGGAAGCGCTTGTGATGGCGGCTCAGTCTGCGTCGGAGGGCATGCGACCTGCGACAGGGAAGGTTGATAGCAGTGATATCAGTGCCTTCCGGGAGCGGCAGAACGCTAAACGAGATCGCTTGAACGCGAGAAACTGACACCTCAGGAAACCTCTGCCAGTTCGCGGTAAAGCATTTTGCCGATGAAGAATGGCAATCGTGCGCCGGACTGGCATCCATGGGCTGGACAAAAACGAGTGTTGCGGGGGCACTGGCTGCGGCTGAGGTAAGCGAATATCAATATGCAGGAGTCGAGCAAAGCTATTCCGTGAACGATACGCTTTGAAGAATGCTCTTGACTTTGTCGCGTAATTGATCGATTGAAAATGGTTTGCCGATAACATGCATGTCAGCAGGGGCGTCAATGTTTTCGGCATAACCACTGGCAAACAGAATCGGCAGGGCGGGGCGCAGTTTTCGTGCTTCGCCTGCCAGTTCGCGGCCATCCATGCCAGGCAAACCGACATCGGTCATCATCAGGTCAACCTCTTTGGTGGCGTCCTTGAGAACCTCCAGAGCCTGTTCGCTCCCATCTGCTTCGAGCACCTTGAACTCCAGCTCCTCCAGCACATCGACGATCAGCATGCGCACGATGTTGTCGTCTTCTACGACAAGGATGGTGGGGGCGGGGTTAGACATATTAAGGCTCTCGAAAGTCAGTTCAGGGTCGCCGGTCGATCAAAAGTGCCGGGCTCTTTCATCAGTAAGTGGCGCAGTGCCACAAGTTCCCTGCCTGGGACAAAAAAAGCATAGCCGCAGACGGGACCGCAAGGATAACTGTTCAAGGCTGTAAAGGTGCTGGTGCATGTAGGAATTTGCGGCGAAAGATGTGAGAAAAATGGATCCACGCCGTCGTTTTGGGGCAAACTGCCGGTTTTTCAACAGTTCGACAAGGCTGCCCCATGTCCTCTCCGTCTACGGTTGATGAGCAACGATTTCGCAAACTCCTGAGTCGCAACATCAGTCTGCCTTTGGGCGTCGGTGTGCTCAGTGCCGTGTTCTTCGTGTCGCTGATCACTTATCTACTGTCGGTAATCCAGTGGGTGGAGCACACCGACCGGGTGATCAATAACGCCAACGAAGCGGTGAAGCTGACCGTGGACCTTGAAACCGGCATGCGTGGTTTCCTGCTCAGCGGCGACGAGCATTTCCTCGACCCGTACGAAACGGCCAAGCCGCGCATCGCGGTGGCCCTCAGTACCTTGCTCGAACTGACCGCCGACAACCCTGTACAAACCGATCGTCTGCGCCGTCTGCAAGCCTTGCAGGTTGAGTGGTCCAATTACGCCCAGTCGATGATCGATCTGCAGCGCTCCAGTGGCGACTACCGGGGCGCGGTCAAGGCGGGACGCGGCAAACGCCTGACGGACGAGATCCGCAAGCAATTCGAAGACGTCATCGAGACCGAACAGGTCCTGCGCACCACGCGTAATGAAGACGTGCGCCGCACCACGATCTGGAGCATCAGCCTCTATCTGGTGTTCATTGCCGGTATCAGTGGCTTGCTGGCCTATATCGGCCGGCGTGATCTGGTCAACCTGTCGACCAACTACAGCGCCAACCTTGCCGCGCAGCAAGCCAGTGCCGAACGTCTGGAGCAGCAGGCGTGGTTGCGCAATGGTCAGACCGAGCTGGCCGAGCAGGTGCTGGGGCAACTGACGCTGAATCTGCTGGGGCGCAATATTCTGCAGTTCTGCGCGCAATATCTGGGCACCGCCGTGGCCGCATTGTATGTGCGTGAAGAACATGGCGGCCTCAAGCGGGTGGCTACTTACGGTTTCTCCCGCGAGCAGGAAGAACAAGATCAGTCGATCTACAGCGGCGAAGGCATTGTTGGCCAAGTGGCGCAGCAGGCGCGGTTGATCCGTCTGGATTCGGTGCCGTCGGACTACTTCAAAGTCAGCTCGGGGCTGGGCGAAGGCTTGCCGCACAGTGTGCTGGTGGTGCCGACCAGCGATGACGACCGCGTCAATGGTGTGATCGAGCTGGGTTTCCTGCGGCCGCTCAATGATCGCGATATCGAACTGCTGGAGCTGATTGCCGCCAACATCGGTACGTCAATCGAAGCTGCGCGCTATCGCCAGCGCTTGCAGGAAGTGCTGGCCGAAACCCAGCAGCTCAACGAAGAGTTGCAGGTGCAGCAGGAAGAGTTGAAAACCGCCAACGAAGAACTGGAAGAGCAGTCGCGGATTCTCAAGGAATCCCAGGCGCATCTGGAAACCCAGCAAGTCGAACTGGAACAGACCAACGAGCAACTTGCCGAACAGGCGCAGACGCTGGCCGAGCAACGCGACGCCATGGATCTGAAAAACACCGAACTCAATCAGGCTCAGGTACAACTCGAAGAGCGCGCCGAAGAGCTTCAACGCTCGAGCAAGTACAAGTCCGAATTCCTCGCCAACATGTCCCACGAACTGCGCACGCCGCTGAACAGTTCGCTGATTCTGGCCAAGTTGCTCGCGGAGAACCCACAGGACAACCTCAGCGCCGAACAGGTCAAGTTTGCCGAGTCGATCTACTCCGCCGGCAACGATCTGCTCAACCTGATCAACGACATTCTGGACATCTCCAAGGTCGAGGCGGGCAAGCTCGAAGTGATTCCGGAGAACACCAGCGTGGCGCGTCTGGCCGATGGTCTGCGCAGCGTGTTCGAACCTTTGGCGGCAGACAAACAGCTGACCTTCAGCGTCGATGTGCAACCTGGCGCACCGGGCATGCTCTACACCGACCGTCAGCGGCTGGAGCAGGTGATCAAGAACCTGCTGTCCAACGCCGTGAAGTTCACCGAGAAGGGCGCGGTCAGCCTGACCGTCGCCGGTCAGCCGGATGATCGGGTCGCGTTCATCGTGCGCGATTCGGGTATCGGCATCGCTGCCGACCAGCAGGAGAGCATTTTCGAAGCCTTCCGCCAGGCCGACGGCACCACCAACCGCAAGTACGGCGGCACCGGTCTGGGCCTGTCGATTTCGCGGGATCTGGCGACCTTGCTTGGCGGTTCGATCAGCGTCAGCAGCACACCGGGGCAGGGCAGTGTGTTCACGTTGCTGCTGCCGCAGCAGTTCAACGAGGCCAATGAAGTTGCGTTCGCACCGTTGACCTTTACCCCGCCAGCGGCGGTGGCCAGCGCGCCACTGGCGCCGGTTGTTTCGCCGTTGGCGCCGGTGCATATTCCGCGCTTCGCCGATGACCGCAATAAGGCGCCATTCGCCACGCGCTGCATTCTGGTGGTGGAAGACGAGCCGAACTTTGCGCACATCCTCTACGATCTGGCGCATGAACTGGGCTATCAGTGCCTGGTGGCCCATGGCGCGGACGAAGGTTACGACCTCGCCAAAGAGTTCGTGCCGGACGCGATCCTGCTCGACATGCGCCTGCCGGATCACTCCGGCCTCACCGTGCTGCAACGCCTGAAGGAACACGCTGGAACCCGGCATATCCCGGTGCATGTGATTTCCGTCGAGGACCGTGTCGAAGCGGCAATGCACATGGGCGCGATCGGCTATGCGGTCAAACCGACCACCCGCGAAGAGCTCAAGGACGTATTCGCCCGTCTCGAAGCCAAGCTGACCCAAAAGGTCAAACGCGTGCTGTTGGTCGAGGACGACGATTTGCAGCGCGAAAGCATTGCGCGTCTGATCGGTGACGAAGACATCGAAATCACCGCCGTCGGCCTCGCGCAGGACGCGCTGGAGTTGCTGCGCACGACGATCTACGACTGCATGGTCATCGACCTGAAGTTGCCGGACATGCTCGGCAATGACCTGCTCAAGCGCATGTCCACCGAGGACATCTGCTCGTTCCCGCCGGTTATCGTCTACACCGGGCGCAACCTGACCCGCGATGAAGAGGCCGAACTGCGCAAGTATTCGCGCTCGATCATCATCAAGGGCGCACGTTCGCCAGAGCGCTTGCTGGACGAGGTCACACTCTTTCTGCACAAAGTCGAATCGCAGTTGTCCCATGAACGGCAGAAGATGCTCAAGACCGCGCGCAGCCGCGACAAGGTCTTCGAGGGTCGCAAGGTGCTGCTGGTGGACGACGATGTGCGTAACATTTTCGCCCTCACCAGTGCCCTGGAGACCAAAGGCGCAGTCGTGGTCATCGGCCGTAACGGGCGTGAGGCGATTGAAAGACTCAATGAAGTCGAGGACATCGATCTGGTGTTGATGGACGTGATGATGCCGGAAATGGACGGTTTTGAAGCCACCATTGAAATCCGCAAGGATCCGCGCTGGCGCAAGTTGCCGATCATCGCGGTGACGGCCAAGGCCATGAAAGACGATCAGGAGCGCTGCCTGCAGGCGGGCGCCAATGATTACCTGGCCAAGCCTATCGACCTGGATCGCCTGTTCTCGCTGATTCGCGTGTGGTTACCAAAAATGGAACGCATTTAGTGGAACGCAGTACGCCAGCCGAACGAAACAGTGAAATCGAACTGCGCTTGTTGATTGAGGCGATCTACCTCAAGTACAGCTACGATTTTCGCGATTACTCCGGCGCTTCGATCAAACGCCGGGTGCAGCACGCGCTGAGCCAGTTCGAGTGCGCGACCATTTCGGCATTGCAGGAAAAGGTTCTGCATGACCCGACAGCGTTCATGCAGTTGCTGCAATTGCTGACGATTCCGGTCAGCGAGATGTTTCGTGACCCTTCGCACTTCCTCGCGATCCGCCGGGAAGTGGTGCCGCTACTGCGCACTTATCCGTCGATCAAGATCTGGATCGCCGGGTGCAGCACGGGCGAGGAGGTCTATTCGATGGCGATTCTGTTGCGCGAAGAAGGCCTGCTCGATCGCACGATCATCTATGCCACCGATATCAACCCGCGCTCGCTGGACAAGGCCAAGCAGGGGATTTTCTCAATGGAGAATGTTCGTGCGTACACGGCCAACTATCAGCAGGCTGGTGGCCAGCGCTCGTTTGCCGACTACTACACTGCAGCTTACGGTTACGCGATTTTCGACAAGAGCCTGTGTGAGAACGTGACCTTCGCCGACCACAGTCTGGCGACGGACAGCGTGTTCTCCGAAACTCAATTGATTTCCTGTCGCAACGTACTGATTTACTTCAACAAGAAACTTCAGGACCGCGCCTTTGGTCTGTTTCATGAATCGCTGTGCCACCGCGGCTTTCTAGTGCTGGGCAGCAAGGAAACGCTGGATTTCTCCGGTTACGCGAATCAGTTCGAAGCGCTGGTCAAACAAGAACGGATCTACCGTAAAACATGAACGAGGCTGTGGATTTACCTCGCGTCGAGGCAATAGTGGTCGGAGCTTCCGCCGGTGGCGTCGAGGCGCTGCTGAGCCTGCTCGGACCGCTGCGCCGAGGCTACAGGTTGCCGATCATTGTGGTCCTGCACCTGCCCGAAGAGCGCCGCAGCCAATTGGCCGAGGTCTTCTCCCGGCGTGTGGAGATGCCGGTGCACGAGGCTGCCGACAAACAGGACATCGTTGCCGGCAACGTGTATTTCGCCACGCCCGGTTATCACCTGTCGGTGGAGCAGGATCGCAGCCTCTCGTTGAGCCTGGAAGAGCGCGTGCATTATTCACGGCCATCGATCGACTATCTGTTTGAATCGGCCGCCGACGCCTACGGTTCTTCCCTGGCCGCTGTACTGCTGACCGGCGCCAATCACGATGGCGCGCGCGGGTTGGCCGAGGTCAAGCGTTGCGGCGGTTTGACCATCGTCCAGGACCCCGACGACGCGCAAGTCGCCACCATGCCCTTGGCTGCCCTGAAGATTCAGCAGCCGGATCATGTCCTACCCATTCACGGCATCGGCCGTCTGCTTGTCGAGCTGGAACGAATCGCATGCTGAGTAATATCCAAGCCAAACTGCTGATCGTCGACGATCTGCCGGAGAACCTGCTGGCGCTCGAAGCGCTGATCAAGCGCGAAGACCGTACCGTCTATAAAGCTCTATCGGCGGATGAAGCGCTGTCGTTGTTGCTGCAACATGAGTTCGCCATGGCCATCCTCGACGTGCAGATGCCGGGCATGAATGGCTTCGAACTCGCCGAGTTGATGCGTGGTACCGAGAAAACCAAGAATATCCCGATCATTTTCGTCAGCGCCGCCGGCCGTGAACTGAATTACGCGTTCAAGGGTTACGAGAGCGGGGCGGTGGACTTTCTGCACAAACCGCTGGATATCCATGCGGTCAAAAGCAAGGTCAATGTCTTCGTCGATCTGTACCGCCAGAGCAAAGCGCTCAAGCAACAGCTTGAAGCCCTGGAGCAGGCCCGTCGCGAGCAGGAAGCGCTGCTGCAACAACTGCAGAACACCCAGCTGGAGCTGGAGCAGGCCGTGCGCATGCGTGATGACTTCATGTCGATCGTTGCCCACGAAGTGCGTACGCCGCTCAACGGCCTGATCCTCGAAACCCAGTTGCGCAAGATGCACTTGGCTCGGGACAACGCAGCGGCGTTCACCCTCGACAAGATGCACGCCATGGTCGACCGCGATGAACGGCAGATCAAAAGCCTGATCCGCCTGATCGAAGACATGCTCGACGTGTCGCGCATTCGCACCGGCAAATTGTCGATCCGACCGAGCCGCTTCGATCTGGTGCAACTGGTGAGCAACCTGCTGCAAAACTTTGCGCAACAGATCGAAGCCGCTGAAACCGAAGTGTCGTTTACCGCGCCAGTACCGGTGGAAGGCCATTGGGACGAGTTCCGCATCGAGCAGGTAGTCACCAATCTACTGACTAACGCTCTGCGTTACGGCGGTCGCAGTCCGATCCAGGTGCGGGTTTACTGTGAAGGTGATGAAGCGCGGATCGAGGTGCAGGACCGTGGCATCGGCATCAGCCAGGACAACCAGAAGCGTATTTTTCAACAGTTCGAACGGGTTTCCGCCAAGACGGTAGTAGCCGGACTCGGGCTGGGTCTGTTCATTTCCGAGCAGATCGTCGCCGCCCATGGCGGCTCCATCGTCGTCGAGAGTGAAATCAACGAAGGCGCCCTGTTTCGCGTTTGTCTGCCAATCCAGGAAAACGGCAAATCCGACGCAACCTCTGAGTGACCACACGGTCGTATCAGCAGCTATTGACCGAACAAAGGCTTCCCATGAGCGTAGATGCACAAGATGTAGTACTCGTCGTCGAGGACGAACCGGTTATCTTGATGGTCCTGACGGATTACCTGTCAGGGCAGGGGTATCGCGTGTTGCAGGCCGAAAACGGCGAGCAGGCGTTCGAAATTCTTGCGAGCAAGCCACATCTGGACATGTTGATCACCGATTTCCGTTTGCCCGGCGGGATCTCCGGTGTGCAGATCGCCGAGCCGGCCGTTAAGCTGCGCCCGGACCTTAAAGTGATTTTCATCAGCGGTTATCCGCAGGAAATCCGCGAAACCGGCAGCCCGATCACGCGCAAGGCGCCGATCCTGGAAAAGCCGTTCGACCTGGATGTGTTGCAGGAAAAGATTCAGGAATTGCTCGCCTGATATCTGTGTAGGAGCTGCCGCAGGCTCGGGCCGCGATCGGACGATCTTTTGATCTTTTTTAACGATCAACATCAAAAGATCGCAGCCTGCGGTAGCTCCTGCAGTTTCAGTATTATCAGCTTTTGATCATCTCCCGCACTTTGGCGGTCAACAGGTCGAAAGTGAACGGTTTGGTGATCATCTGCATCCCCGAATCGAGGAACCCGCCACGCACTCCCGCGTGCTCGGCGTATCCGGTGATAAACAGGACCTTCAGACCTGGCCGATATTGTCGACCAACCTCCGCCAGTTGCCGGCCGTTCATGCCCGGCAGACCGACATCACTGATCAGCAGATCGATGCGCTGCGTCGAGTTCAGAATCGGCACCGCGCTGTCCGCATCCCAGGCCTCGACGAAGGCATAACCCAATTCACCGAGCACTGCGCAAACCAGCACGCGCACGGCCGGGTCGTCTTCGACGATCAGCACGGTTTCGCCGTCAAGCGCATCCGGCAATTGCGGAATATCGGCGACGGGGCTGGCCAGTTCTTCGCCGCGAAAGCGCGGCAAGTACAGCCTGACCGTGGTGCCTTCATCGATCTCGCTGTCGATCGAGACATGGCCGCGTGACTGCTTGCTGAAACCGTAGATCATCGACAGGCCCAGTCCCGTGCCCTGGCCGATCGGTTTGGTGGTGAAAAAAGGGTCGAACGCACGGTTGATGACACTTTGTGGCATGCCACTGCCGTTGTCGGTGACGCTGAGCATCACGTAATCACCGGGTTCGAGGTTGTTGTAAGCCTCGGTGAATTCGCGCTTGAGCACCTGGTTGCTGGTCTCGACCACCAGTTTGCCGCCGTCGGGCATCGCGTCGCGGGCATTGATCACCAGGTTGAGCAGGGCGCTTTCCAGTTGATTGGGATCCGCCTCCGCAACCCACAGATTGTCGTTGAGGCGCATGTCCAGCTGAATGCTTTCGTTGAGGCTGCGTTGCAGCAACTCGCCCATGGACTGAACCAGGGCGTTCATCTGCACTGCTTTGGAGTCGAGCGACTGCCGACGCGAAAACGCCAGCAAGCGGTGGGTCAGACCGGCGGCACGGTTGGCCGAAGTCACGCCCAGATCGATCAGGCTGTCGAGGTCATCGGTGCGACCACGGGCCAGACGTCGACGCAACAACTCAAGACTGCCGATGATGCCAGTGAGCATGTTGTTGAAGTCGTGGGCGATACCACCAGTGAGCTGGCCGACCGCTTCCATTTTTTGCGACTGGCGCAGCGCTTCTTCGTTGTGGCGCAGTTGCGCGGTGCGCTCTTCGACCTGTTGCTCAAGGGTTTCCAGGGTCGATTGCAGGCGCCGTTCGCTCTCACTCAGATCGATCAGCCGGTCGCGAGCTTCGTATTGTCGTCGGCGGCCGCGCAATGCAGCGGAAACCATACTGACCAGCGTCGCCGGATGAAACGGTCGCTCAAGGAACGTCACGTTGCCCAGCAGATCGCTGAGGCGTGAGGAGGGGCCTTGTTCCTGACCGCCGTGATGGGTCAACAGCACAATCGGCAGATCCGACCAGGCAGGTTGCTCTTGCAGATACAGGAACAGCGCTTCCAGTTCCGGCCCGCGCAACGCTTCAGCGGCGACCAGCAACAGACCGGCACCGATTTCCAGTTCCGTACACAACGAACTCAGACTCGGAGTGACGACTCCACTGTAACCCGCCTCGTTGAGGATCATCTGCGCAATCTGGCTGTCGCGACCCACGGGCGCCAGAATCAGCGCCCGTTCGGCCAGCGGAACCTCGACCGTCACAAGCGCTCTTCCTGCAACAACGGGTTACTCGCGCCGAGGTAGGTGGGGACGCCGCGCAGTACACCCTGAAAGGCTTCCAGCGGTTCGCCGATGGTCATGCCTTGCGAGGAAATGCGGTATTCACGAATGGTCGATTCGTGGCTGCCGGTGCGTTTCTTGATGATCGAGATCGCGCGGCGGACTTTGCCCAGTGCTTCGAAGTAGCGCAACAGAATCACCGTGTCAGCCAGATAAGTAATGTCGACCGGCGCTTGCATGTCGCCGACCAGACCATGCTGGGCAACCGTCATGAACGTCGCCGCGCCTTTGCGGTTCAGGTAGAGCAACAGTTCGTGCATGTGCAGCACCAGCGCGTTTTCTTCCGGCATTGCTGCCTGATAGCCGTTGATGCTGTCGATAACCACGGTTTTGATTTGACCTTCATCGACACAGCGCCGCACGCGGTGGGAAAACTCGCCCGGTGACAGTTCGGCGGCGTCGACCTGTTCGATCAACAGATTGCCGGTCGCCTGCAGGGCCTTGAGATCGATGCCGATGTTTTTCATGCGCTCGAACAGCAGGCCCAGTTCTTCATCGAAGATAAACAGTGCGGCTTTCTCGCCACGGAGCACGGCAGCGGCGGCGAAGATCATCGAGATCAGCGATTTACCGGTACCGGCAGGGCCGAGAATCAGCGTGCTGGAGCCGGTCTCGATGCCGCCGCCGAGCAGGGCGTCCATTTCCGGGATGCCACTGGACAGTTGCAAGCGCGCATAGTCGCCACGGTGTTCAGCCGCCACCAGACGCGGGAACACGTGCACGCCGTCGCCCATGATGGTGAAGTCGTGGAAACCGCCGCGATATTTCTGGCCTCGGTACTTGACCACTCGCACGCGTCGCCGTTCGGCGCCGTAGTTAGGCGTCAGCTCTTCGAGGCGAATCACCCCGTGGGCCACGCTGTGCACGGTTTTGTCGAGGGATTCGGTGGTCAGGTCGTCAAGCAGCAGAACCGTGGCGTTGTAGCGCACAAAGTAATGCTTGATGGCCAGAATCTGGCGGCGATAACGCAACGAACTCTGCGCCAGCAAGCGGATCTCCGACAGGCTGTCGAGCACCACACGCGTGGGCTTGTAGCGTTCGACCGCTTCGAAAATCTGCTTGGTGGCTTCGCCCAGTTCCAGGTCGGAGGAATACAGCAGGCTCTGTTGGTGTTCAGCATTGAGCAGGCTTTCCGGGGGCGTCAGCTCGAAGATCTTGATGTTGTCATCCAGCGTCCAGCCGTGCGACGACGCCCCTTGCCTCAGTTCGCGCTCGGTTTCCGAGAGCGTGATGTACAACGAGCGTTCGCCGGCTTTCGCGCCGGCCAAGAGGAAATGCAACGCGACCGTGGTTTTGCCGGTTCCGGGCTCACCCTCCAGCAAAAAAACATGACCGCGAGACAAACCACCGGCCAGGATGTCATCCAGACCCACAATGCCGGTAGCGGCTTTCGCACTGATCAACTCGTTAGAAGTAGACAAAAAATGCCCTCTCATGACTAAGGGAAGCGAGGCCGCCAACTAATTGAGCGGCCTGATTAACTTGACCCTATGGCGTGATGGCAGTTCCGAAATTCCTTGCCGGATGTGTCCAGCGAGCGGTCAAAAGTACTTCAGAGGCCTTGCTGTAACTCAGGATCATCCGGGTTCAGCTGCTCCAGTTGCGCCAGCAGGATCTGCACATTCTGCAGTTGTCCGCTTTCCTTCCAGTAATTGATCAGCAAGACCCGCGCCTTGCGGTCGGCGGGGTGGCGCTGGACGATTTCCTGCAACTGCTTCTGCGCCGCTTCCAGTTCTTCGGCGCTGTGCAGGGTGGTGGCGAGGTCGTAGCGATAATCCTTGTTGTCCGGCTCAAGCTCCACGGCTTTGGACAAACCGAGCAGGGCGTATTCGCGCTGATCGTGGTGCAACAGCCAAAGGCCCAAGGCATGTTGCAGATAAGCCGAGTCAGGTTGTGCCTTGAGTTGTTGGCCCAGCAATTGGCGGGCGGCATCGGTTTGGCCCTGGCGATCGAGGACATCGATCTGCATCACCAGCGCCTGCAGATTGCCGGGTTCCATGCGCAGGGTATTCTCAAGCGCGACCTGTGCCTCCTTGAGTTCGGCGTTGTGTAGATGCAGTCGGGCCAGTTGCGCGTAGTTGCCAGCGCTTTCCGGCAATGCCTTGAGCGTTTGCTCCCAACCGTCGATCGCTTGTTGCAGCGGCGCGAAATACAGCCCCAGCTCATCCGGGGTCAAGCCGAGCAGGGCGTTGATCGCGGCGAAGCGAACAGTTTGATCCTCATCCTCGAGCATTGGCCCGAGCAACAGGCTCCGTTGCCCGCCCGGCACCAGTCCGACCACGCTTTTGATCGCCGCCAGCCGCACGGCGGGGGATTCGTTTTGCAGGTCTGTGTCGGCCAGCTTCAACGCCTGTGGACTCGGGTAGTTAGGCAGCTCGCCATGCAGCCACACGCGGCGCTTGACCGAAATGTCCGGACGGCCCAGTTGCTGATACAACTGACGCGCCGCGCCCGGTTGACCCTTGCGCGCGGCATCCAACGCCTCGCTATAGCCGTGTTTGATCGCATCGGGTATGACCGGCACGGTGCTGCGCACGGACAACCACGCGACAATGACGACAAGCACAAGGCCCAGGCTGATAAGCAAGTAGCGGCGAGACTGAGGCATGCAGGTTTCCGAAACAGGCGTTCTTGAGCAGAGCGGCAAGCTTCGGTCAGCTTCGGCCATGAGTCAAACTCTTGCATGCGAATCGCCCTACAAACTGCGTCGACTCAGTTACCCGTCAGTCTTTCGTTGCAGTGTCTACGCTTGCAGAAGTCGCTTCGATGAGTGTGCCCATGCAAGCCCTGTTCAATTACTTCAAGGCCGTGATTCACCCTGGTCAGGCCGTCCTGCTGTTTGCCCTGCGGACCATTGCGGCGGGGTTGCTGACGCTGTATCTGGCGTTTCTGTTCGATCTCGATCAGCCCAAGTGGTCGATCATGGCGGTGGTCATTGTCAGCCAGCCGTTGGCCGGGATGGCGCTGGCACGCAGTTTCGGCCAGGTGATCGGCACGACGCTTGGGGCAGCGGTGGCAGTAGTGATCATGGCGATCTTTCCCCAGGCCCCGCTGCCATTCATTACCACCCTGGCCCTGTGGCTGGCGCTGTGCACGGCCGGCGGCACGTTGCTGCGCTACACCAGCTCGCAAGCGTTTGTGCTCAGTGGTTACACCGCTGTGGTCGTGGCGCTATTGGCAATTCCCGACCAGGACGGCACGTTTCTGTTGGCGGTAACCCGCGTCACGGAAACCTTGCTGGCCGTGGCGTGTGTATGTGTGGTCAGTCTGCTGACGGCGCGGCCGCAAGCGGTGGCCAAGGGGTATTTCGCCAAAGTCGATCAGGTGATCAAACTGGCCGCCAGCCATGCCGCCGCCGTGCTTCGTACGGAAGAAAGCGAAGTGGAGTTCCAGCGCCGGCAAATGCAACTGCTCGGCGAGATCAGCGCCCTTGAAGGCCTGCGGCGGCACTTGTATTTCGATGCGCCGCGCTTGCGCAGCGCCAGCCATCTGGTGCTGCTGTTGGGCAACCAACTGATGCTGCTGACCTCTCGGTTGACCGCATTACGTCATCAGCGCGAACTGCTTACCGAACGCTGGGAAGGCGATCTGCCGCTGGACATCCAGCGCTTGCGCGCCGAAGAGCTGGCGCTGCTCGATCAGTTGGCGGAGCAGGGGCGAGCGCTGCCCGAACCCGCACGCCAGCACTTCGTCAAGCTGCAACAACAGTTCGAGGCGTTGGCGTATCAGGCCGAGCAGTTGACTGAAGACATGAGCGCCACCTTGCGCTCGCTGGCCTGGGCGCTGCGCTGGGAACAAGCGCGGCTATTGCAGCAACTGGAGCAAATCCTTGAACTGAGCGATGCGATTCAGGAAGGGCGCGAGGCCAGTTGTCTTTATCGCGGTCAGGTCAGCCCTCTGCATCTGGATTTCACCCTGGCGTCGATGAATGCGATCCGTGCGTTCACCGCGCTGCTGGTCGCCGGATTGATCTGGATCGAAACCGCGTGGGACGGCGCGCGGGGCGGGATGATTCTGGTCGGAATCCTCTGCTCGCTGATGGCGACGTTCCCGCGTCCGCTGATGGCCGCGCAGAGTTACGCCCGTGGCCTGGGGCTGGCGCTGGTGGTCTCGGCGTTCTACCAATTCATGCTGGTGCCGGCGATCAGTGATTTCGAGCTGTTGGCAATGTTGCTGGCGCCGCTGCTGTATGTGATCGCAATCGGTCTGGCCAGCCCGGCGACGGCGGGCATCGGCATGGGGCTGGGGTTGTCGAGTTTCCTGATGCTCGGCCCGCAGAATGTCGGTACCGGGCAGAACACCGCGATTCAATGGTTCGAATTTGCCGGCGCCTATGTCAGTGCGGCCATGCTTGCCCTGATCGTTTACGCGTGGATTTTCCCGTTTCGCCCGGCGTGGCGCCTTCGCCGTTTGTATAACGAAGCGCGCGAGCAGGTGTATGCGCTGACCAAAACGCCCGCGACCGATGAGCAACAGTTTGCCTTTGAAAGTCGCATGGTCGATCGCCTGACCAGCATGCTCGGCCTGCTGCCGGCGGTGAACAACCGGCCCATGCAGCAACTGTATGAAATCAGCCTGGCTTGCGTAGCTCTGGGTGTAGCGATGCATCAATTGAGGCAGCAGGCACACAACAATGCATTGCTGACGGACGCTTTCAATCAGCGTCTGGCTTCGGCCGTGCGCAAGACCGGGCGCTTTGTCGCCGGGCGGCAGGACGTTCAACTGGCGCCATTGCTGGCCACCCTGCACACATTGGGCGACGAGCTGGATGAACTGCACGTCGCCAGCCATGAGCATGTGTGGTCGCTGTTTCGTATGCGCGTGGCCCTGCTGATCGTGGTGTCATTCCTGCAGCGCCACGGTGACGCTATCCAGCATTCTGTTCCGGAAGGAGAAGCAGCCCTTGCCCATTGATTTCGAGATTGGCGGTGTCTATCTGCCACCGATTGCTCAGGCGCTATTGTTGGCCATCCCGATATTCATGCTGCTGGACTGGGGATTGCGGCGTTTGGGCGTGTTGCGTCTGGTCTGGCATGAGGCGCTGTTCGAGGGCGCCTTGTATGCCTGTGTGTGTGCCACGCTGATTTTGCTGATGGGAGCCTGATGCCTTGAAAGTGCTATTCACGCGATTGATCACATTGGCGGTGGTGCTGCTGGCGATCGTCCTCGGCTGGTTTGCCTGGGAGCATTACACACGCGCGCCGTGGACTCGCGATGCCCGGGTCAGGGCAGACGTGGTGACGCTGTCGGCGGATGTATCGGGGCGTATTGTCAGTCTGGCGGTGCAGGACAACCAGCATGTGCAGAAGGGGCAGCTGTTGATGGAGATCGACCCGGCGCGCTACCGCCTGGCGGTAGAGCACTCGCGGCGTTCGGTGGAAGTGGCGAAGGCAACGCTGGGGCAGTCGCAAGCGGCCATTGTTGCCAGTGAAGCCTTGCTCAAGCAGCGGCAAAGCGAAGAGCGTCGGCGGCGTACGCTCAAGCAGGGTTTTGCGATTTCCGGGGAGGAGTGGGAGAAGTCCAGTACCGATGTGGCGGTGGCCCAGGCGGATCTGCTGCGCAATCAAGCCAATCTCGGCCTCGCAGAGGCGAACGTGCAGTTGGCGATTGCCGCAATGACCCAGGCCGAACTGGATTTGCAGCGCACCCGCGTCGAGTCGCCAGTCAGCGGTTACGTGACCAATCTCCTGACCCGGGAGGGTGACTACGCGGTAAGCGGCGGCGCTTTGATGGCGCTGGTCGACAGTGATTCGTTCTACATCAGTGGTTACTTCGAAGAAACCAAACTGCCGCGAATCGGCGAGGGCGATCGGGTGCGGGTGCAATTGATGGGCGGGCAGACGTTCGGCGGCACGGTGCAAAGCATTGCCTTCGCCATTGCCGACCGCGAAAACGCACCGGGCAGCCGGCTGCTGGCCAACATCAACCCGAGTTACACCTGGGTGAAACTGGCGCAACGGGTGCCCGTACGGATCGAAATCGATGGCGACTACGCCGGCAAAAATCGCCTGCGTGCGGGTACCACAGCGACCGTCACCGTGCTGGAAAACCCCCAATCTGAGGAACACCGTTAACCCTGTGGGAGCGAGCCTGCTCGCGAAAGCAATGGATCAGCCCCGATGGTGTCGCCTGACACACCGCATTCGCGAGCAGGCTCGCTGCCACAAGATTTCATTGATCAAAAATAAAAAAAGCCCCGCGACCGAATGATACGCGGGGCAAAAAAATTGGTTGGTTGCGGCCAACCAAAGGAGCTCTTTAACAATCGATTACTTGCTGGCGACAGTCTCCGGTTGCCAGCCGCCGCCAAGGGCCTTGTAGATCGCGACGATGCCGCGATACAGGTCGACTTCGGCCTGGGCCTGGCTGTCTTCGGCGTTCAGACGTTCACGCTGAGCGTCGAGCAGCACGAGGAAGTCCGTGGTGCCTTCGCGATAGCGGATTTCAGCCAGGTCAGCAGCCTTGCGGCTTGATTCACTCTGACGGATCAACGAGATCAGGCGTTGCTGGCGCTTGCCGTAATCGCTGAAGGCGTTTTCTGATTCTTCCAGTGCCAGCAGCACTTGTTGCTCGTAAGTCGCCAATGCGCCTTCGGCTTCAGCATCGGCGCCACGCAAACGCGCGCGCACGCTGCCAAGGTCGAACGCGGCCCATGTGATGCTCGGGCCAAGTGCCCAGGCGTTGGCCGCCGAGGAACCGATTTGCGAACCACGCCCGGCTGTCCAGCCGAGGAAGCCGCTGAGGCTGACCCGTGGGAACAGATCGGCTTTCGCCACGCCGATACGCGCCGTGGCCGAAGCCAGATTGCGTTCGGCGCTGAGGATGTCCGGACGACGTTGCAGCAGTTCGCCCGGGTCACCGATCGGCAAGGCTTTGGCAATCGCTGGTAAGTCTTTTGGACTCAGATCAACGGTCAGCTTGTCCGGACGCTCACCGAGCAGGGTGGCGATGCGGTTTTTCTGCCGAACCTGTTCCGCCTGCAACTGCGGCACGGTGGCTTCAACGTTGGCCAGACGCGCATCGGCGCGCTCGACATCGAGCTGATCACCGACACCGGCGTCTCTCAGGCTGATGGTGATCTTGCGCGACTCTTCTTGGTTTTTCAGGTTGGCCACGGCGATCTTTTCGCGCAGTTGCGCACCACGCAGTTGACCATAAGCGTCCACCAGTTCGGCAATCATGGTGACTTGCAGTTGGTACAGATCGGCTTCGGCGGCTTGCTGGTCGGCGTCGCTGGCTTCCAGATTGCGCTGAATGCGGCCAAACAGGTCCAGCTCCCAGGCCATGTCCAGACCGAGGTCATAGCGTTCGCTATTGACCCGGTCAGTGGTCTGGCCGGGAATTTGGCCCTTGGCCAGATCACTGCTGGCGCGGCTGGTGATGGTCGGCATCGCATCGTTGCTGGCGTCGTCGCGGATCGCCCGGGCGGCTTTCCAGCGCGCGAACGCCACGCGCAGTTCACGGTTGCCTTGCAGCGATTGGGTCACCAACTGGTTGAGGGTCGGATCGTCGAATTGCTGCCACCAGATGCCTTCGAATTTAGAACGGTCGAAGTTCTTTTGCCCGGCGGCGCCGTCGGTGGCGGCCGTGATATTGGCTGCCTCCGTGGCTGGGGTCTTGTAGTCGGGGCCGACGGCGCAGGCACTGAGGGCCAGCACCAGCAGACTCGGCAGGAAGACTTTCAGACTCATTGTTGCGCCTCCAGTTTCATGGCCTTGGCCGCTTTGCGGGCCTCACCGCGTTCAACGAAGTTACGGATCAGTACGTAGAACACTGGCGTCAGCAACAGACCGAAGAAGGTCACCCCGAGCATGCCGGAGAACACCGCCACACCCATGGCGTGACGCATCTCGGCACCTGCGCCGCTGGAGAACACCAGTGGCACCACACCCATGATGAACGCGAAGGAGGTCATCAGGATCGGCCGCAGACGCAGACGGCAGGCTTCGAGTACCGCCGCGAGCGGATCGAGGCCTTCTTCCTGTTTGTCCTTGGCGAACTCGACGATCAGAATTGCGTTCTTACAGGCAAGTCCCACCAGTACGATCAAGCCGATCTGGGTGAAGATGTTGTTGTCACCGCCCGAGATGATCACGCCGGTGATGGCCGACAGCAGGGTCATCGGCACGATCAGGATCACCGCCAGTGGCAGGCTCCAGCTTTCGTATTGAGCGGCGAGCACCAGGAACGCCAGCAGTACGCAGAGCGGGAACACGAACAGCGCGGTGTTGCCGGACAGGATCTGCTGGTAGGTCAGGTCGGTCCACTCGTAGGTCATGCCGTTTGGCAGTTCATCCTTCAGCAGTTTCTCGATGGCTTTCTCGGCCTGGCCGGAGCTGTAGCCCGGGGCAGCCGCGCCGTTGATTTCTGCAGTGATGAAGCCGTTGTAGTGCATCACGCGATCCGGACCCGAGGTGTCGCTGACCTTGATGAAGGTCGCCAGCGGGATCATTTCGCCTTTGTTGTTGCGTACTTTCAGCTGACCGATCTGATCGGATTCGAGGCGGAACTGTTGCTCGGCCTGAACGTTGACCTGATAGGTGCGCCCGAAGCGGTTGAAGTCGTTGGCATACAGCGAACCCAGGTAGATCTGCAGGGTGTCGAAGATGTCGCTGACAGCCACGCCGTGAGTCTTGGCTTTTTCACGGTCGATGGCGGCATCGACCTGAGGCACGTTCACGGTGTAGCTGGTGAACAGCCCGGCCAGTTCCGGCACGCTGTGGCTTTTGTTGATGATGTTCATGGTCTCTTTGTACAGCTCGTCGTAGCCCAGGTTGCCCCGGTCTTCGATTTGCAGGCGGAAACCACCAATGGTGCCCAGACCTTGTACCGGCGGTGGCGGGAAGATCGCCATGTACGCCTCTTGAATATTCGCGTACTGGCCGTTCAAGGCCCCGGCAATCGCACCGGCGGACATGCTTGGGTCTTTACGCTCGTCGAACGGTTTCAGGGTCACGAAGACGATGCCGGCGTTCGGGCTGTTGGTGAAGCCGTTGATCGACAGGCCCGGGAACGCTACGGCGCTTTCCACGCCTGGCTGTTTCAGCGCCAGGTCGGACATGCGCTTGATCACGTCTTCGGTGCGATCCAGGCTCGAAGCATCGGGCAGTTGCGCGAAGGCCACCAGGTATTGCTTGTCCTGGCCGGGTACGAAACCGGTCGGGGTGCTGGAGAAACCGAAGAAGGTCAGCACCATCAGGCCTGCGTACAGCAGCAGGGCGATGCCGCTGCCACGGATAACCCGGCGTACGGTGCCGACATAACCATGGCTGGCACGGTCGAAGAAACGGTTGAACGGACGGAACAACCAGCCACCGAAGATCTTGTCGAGCACTTTGGAGAAGCGGTCTTTCGGTGCGTCATGGCTTTTCAGCAACACAGCGGCCAGTGCTGGCGACAGGGTCAGCGAGTTGAACGCCGAGATCACGGTCGAGATTGCAATGGTCAGTGCGAACTGCTTGTAGAACTGCCCGGTGAGGCCGGAGATAAACGCCGCCGGAATGAACACCGCACACAGCACCAGAGCCGTAGCAACGATCGGGCCGGTCACTTCACGCATGGCGCGCTTGGTGGCTTCGACCGGATTCAATCCGAGCTCGATATTGCGCTCGACGTTCTCCACCACCACGATGGCGTCGTCCACCACAATACCGATCGCCAGTACCAGGCCGAACAGCGACAAAGCGTTGAGCGAGAAGCCGAACAGGTGCATCACCGCAAACGTACCGATCAACGACACCGGCACTGCCACCAGCGGAATGATCGATGCACGCCAGGTTTGCAGGAACAGGATCACCACCAGCACCACGAGAATCAGTGCTTCGAAGAGGGTGTGAACCACCGCCTCGATCGAGCCTCGCACGAAGATCGTCGGGTCATAGACGATGCTGTAATCCATGCCTTGCGGGAAGTTTTTCTTCAGCTCGTCCATCTTGCCGCGAACTTCGTTCGAGATGTCGATGGCATTTGAGCCTGGGCGCTGGAAGATCGGAATGGCCACTGCCGGCTGGTTGTCCAGCAACGAACGCAGCGCGTATTGGCTGGAGCCCAGCTCGACGCGAGCGATGTCTTTGAGGCGAGTGATTTCACCGTTGTCGCCTGCGCGAATGATGATGTTCTCGAACTCTTCCTCGCTGACCAGTCGGCCCTGAGTGTTGACCGACAGCTGGAAGCTCTGGGCATTCGGGGCAGGGGGCGCACCGAGTTGACCGGCCGCGACTTGACGGTTCTGTTCACGAATGGCGGTGACCACATCAGTCGCCGTCAGATTGCGCGAAGCGGTCTTGTTCGGGTCAAGCCAGACACGCAGCGAGTAGTCGCCCATACCGAACAACTGCACATCACCGACACCGTTCAGACGAGCGAGCTCATCCTTGATGTTGAGGATCGCGTAGTTGGACAGGTAGAGCATGTCGTAGCGCTTGTCCGGGGAGGTCAAGTGCACAACCATGGTCAGGTCGGGCGACGCTTTGTCGACGGTGATACCGATGCGCGTCACTTCCTCGGGAAGCTTCGGCTCGGTGCGGGTCACCCGGTTTTGCACCTGCACCTGCGCATTGTCCAGGTCAGTGCCCAGGGCGAAGGTGATGGTCAGGGTGATCTTGCCGTCGGCGGTCGACTGCGAGGACATGTACAGCATGTTCTCGACGCCGGTGATGGCCTGCTCCAGCGGAGCGGCCACGGTTTCACCGATGACTTTAGGGTTGGCGCCCGGGAAGTTGGCACGCACCACCACGGTCGGTGGCACGACTTCCGGGTATTCGCTGATCGGTAGCTGGAACAGCGAGATCGCACCGGCGATCAGGATCAACAGCGACAGCACCGCTGCGAAGATCGGCCGTGAAATGAAGAATTGGGAAAAATTCATCGGAGTTGTCGTCCCTTAACCGCGTGGGGTCGTAGCGGCCAGCTTCACAACCGAACCAGACGCGCCTTTGGCAGGAGCGACTTTGGGCAGGTTGCTGGCTTCCAGCGCTTGACGTTGTTGAGCGAGTGCCGCGATGGTCTGTTCGCTGGCCATCGGCACCACTTCAGGGGTAACCGGGGAGCCAGGACGAACCCGTTGCAGACCCTTGACGATGATCGTGTCGTCCTTGTTCAGGCCGGTACGGACGATGCGCAGGCCTTCGATCTTCGGACCCAGTTCAACGGCGCGGTACGCGGTTTTGTTGTCCGCATCCATTACCAGTACGAACTTCTTGCCCAGGTCAGTGCCGACCGCTTCATCGTTGATCAGCATGGCGTTGTAGGTGCCGCTGCCGACCAGTTTCAGGCGTGCGTACAGGCCCGGGGTGTAGGTGCCATCGCTGTTGTCGAACACCGCGCGACCACGGATGGTGCCGGTTTTCGGGTTGACCTGGTTATCGACGAAGTTCATCTGACCGAGGTGCGGGTTGCCGTCTTCGTTGGACAGGCCCATGTACACCGGGGTGGTCGCGCCGCGCTGACCGTTACGGGCGAGTTGAGTGTATTTGAGGAACACACGCTCGTCGGCGTCGAAGTAGGCATAAACACGGTCGGTGGAAACCACACTGGTCAGCGGCGTGGTGTCGGCGGTCACCAGGTTACCGGCGGTGATCTCGGCACGGCTGACGCGGCCACTGATCGGCGCGGTGACACGGGTGAAGCTGAGGTTCAGTTTGGCCAGATCCAATTGCGCTTGCAGGGCACCGACGGCGGCGCGGGCTTCTTGAGCGGCGCTGGTGCGCGAGTCAGCCAGTTCGGCGGAAATGGCGTTGCTGGCACGCAGGCGTTCACCACGACCGGCTTCGTTTTCACTGCGGGTGGCGTTGGCGCGGGATTGAGCGACCAGGGCTTCGAGGCGGCGTACCTCAGCCTGGAATGGACGCGGATCGATCTGGAACAGCAGGTCGCCTTTCTTGACCAGTGCGCCTTCAGTGAAAGCGACGTCATCAATCTGGCCGGAGACCCGTGGACGGATTTCAACGGTTTCCGGCGCTTCGAGGCGCCCGGTGAATTCGTCCCACTCGTTGACCGGTTGCTCGAGCACCTTGGCCACGCTGACTTTCGCAGCGGGCATAGTGGCGGCAGTCTCCGGAGTCTTGCCGCAGGCGCTCATCACCAGTACGGCCAACATGGCCAACGGGAAGCGCAAATGTTTGAGTGACTGTTCCATGGATGCATCCGCCAATGTATTGAAGATGGGCGGATGATGCTCGGCGGGGTGTGATGGCACGAATCGAATGAAGCAAAGGTAACTATCATTCGGAATGATATAAGACCCGAACGAGCCCTCTAGCATGCACCTTTCGTTAGGTGGCTATCAATCTACTTGGTGGCAATTCTCTGTTGCCTGACCTGCAAAAGTCAGGAGCGAGGCTGCGCGGCGGGGATCATGCGGGGATTAAAAATGCCGAACCCGCCATGGCGGCGGGCTCGACAATGCGGTCAGAGTTTCGGCAACTGGCCGATGCGTCCGATCATTTCCGTCACGATCTGCAGATCCAGCTGGAATTGCTCCACAGTCTTGAACTCGCCATCGGTGTGACCGGTGTATTTCACGTTCGGCATGGCCAGACCGAATTGCACGCCGTTCGGCAATTCATGCACCGAGGTGGCGCCAGCGGAAGTGCCGAACTCGTGTTTCATACCCAGATTTTCAGTCGATACCGCCAGCAGCGCCTTGACCCACTCACCTTCAGGGTTGCGGTACATCGGCTCGGCGATCGAATAGTCGAAGGCAACGGCTACATGGCTCTTCTTGCTCCACGCCGCCAGTTTCTCAGCGATTTCAGCTTTGAGCTTCTCCGGCGACTTACCTTTCGGAACGCGCAGGTTGACCGCGAGTTTGAAAGCTTTTTCGTCCATGCCGACGTAGGTCAGCGAGGTCGTCAGCGGCCCCATGAAGGCATCGGAGAAACCGACATTCAACTTGTTGCCCAGGTAATCCAGACCCCAATTGTCGGCAGCGTAACGCGCGGCATCGGTGATGTGGTTGTGCTTGAACGCGACTTTGCCATCAAGGCTATTGATAAAGACCAGCATCCGCGCGACCGGGTTGACCCCGGATTCGGGCTCGGAAGAGTGCGCAGATACGCCAGTCACGGTCAGTTTGACGTCTTTGCCGTCGACCTTGGCGCTCACCTGGAAATCGCCGCCATTGCGCTTGGCAAACTCGTCACCGGCCTTTTGCAGACTGGCGGCCAGTTCCGCAGGCTTGTCGGTTACCAGGGTGGCGACCGACGCCGACGGAATCTGGTTGGTTGCCAGGCCACCGGTCATCGAGATGATTTCCGCGCCTTTGCCTTCACCTTTGCGCTTGGCAAAGTTGGCCATGACGGTGCCGTAGCCTTTCTCGGCAATCACCACCGGGTAGCCGCCGTCCAGCGCCAGGTTGTAGTTCGGCATCGGGTTGCGTTCGAAGTAGTAAGGGATTGCGTCGCCCGTGGTTTCTTCGGTGGTGTCGACCAGCAACTTGAAGTTGCGCACCAGCGGCAGTTTTTCTTCCTTGATGACTTTCATGGCATACAGCGTGACGACGATACCGTTCTTGTCATCCTCGGTGCCGCGACCGTACATGCGATCGCCGATCAAGGTGATCTTGAACGGGTCGAGGCGGGTGCCATCCTTGAGCACCCAGTTTTCCGGCGTCACCGGCACCACGTCGGCATGCGCGTGAATACCAACCACTTCATCGCCACTGCCATCGAGGGAAATCTCGTAGACGCGGTTGTCGATGTTGCGGAATTTCAGATTGAACGACTCGGCGAGACTTTTGATCTTCGCCGCGATCTTGATGAATTCCGGGTTGTCGTGCTGCTCAACGCCGTCCTTGCGAAAGGTCGGGATTTCCACCAGTTCGCGCAGGGTTTCAGCGGCGGCAGCGCTGTATTTCGCTCGCGTGTAGATGCCCAGCAGACGATAGATTTCATTCTGCTGATCGGCCGTCAACGTCTCGTTGTCAAGGTAAGCACCAATGGCCGGACCGATGTCGGCGGTTTTCGCCAGATCGCCCTTGCCCAGATTGCCGAGGAACTGGCGGAAATCAGTGACCTTGTCAGCACTGTAAGTCTTGAGAATCTCAGCGCTCTGCTGCGGGGTGATATTGGCTTGCGCGGGCGCCGTGAACACGGCAAGACCGGCCAGCATTAACGTGGTGGCAGCCAGTTTTTTGAAAGGGACATTCATTACGAAGGGCATTCCTTTGCAGGGCAGTGAGTTAGGCGTGTCTCAAGGTTGAGACACATACGCTTACAACCTAACACCGTGTCAGAGCCTTGCGGGAGTCCTGAAAGGGGATGTGTCGCACAAAAATGCAAAAGAGGCGCACAAATGAAAAAGCCCGGGGAAGGTTTCCGGGCTTTTTTATGGGTACTCACCTGACGACCAGCGCTTCTCCAAATCCTTGCGCCAGGTTCAGCAAAGCGCGGCTATCTGAAGATCTGTTCAATCATGATCCTGGAGGGGATGAATAACGTATTCGTGTAATAGGCCTCATACCCATAGGCGGTTATGCGAACTTTGCACGGGATGGAAGTTTGCGACGTCAGCAACGGTTTGATGGCGTCGTAGTCATTCAAGTCGCGTTGCGTGCCATCCGGATTGGTGTAGTAGAAGATCAGGTCGGAGGAAAACTTGTAATTGGGCCTGGCTTGACCGCTTGCGTTCACTCGCCCTTCGGCTTTTACCGCGATTGAATGCTCGGATGAGAACTCCATGTCGCGATTGAGAGAGCAGATCAGGGTAGGGTTGAGCTGGTTGGAGTTTTCGTAATCATTGAAAGCGTTCTGCAAATCCACGGTGGAGTTGAAGTGTGCCGTGAACAGATTGGCGGGGCCGAGCTCAAACGACGATAGCGTGAGGTCGGCGGGCGGAATGCTGGCCGTTTTTACGCAGCCGGTGCAGAGTAGAACGCCCAGGTATATGACCGCGCGGAAGCTGTTCATTGGCCGAAAATACCGTTGATTGAGTCAAAAATCAGATCGCAGGCGGACTTCGTCCCTTGCACAGGTTCTATAAACATCCAGTCAGCAGATGCATGGTGCCTATCAATGGTCTTGTTGATGGTCGGACCAGACTCGATCATCCAACGCTCCCCGAATTCTGCGACACCGTCAGATTGGTCAGGTGTACTGGCGTTGGCCCGGATGTTGATCCATGTTTCAGCGACAGGCGTTGGCTCCGAAAAATAGATGTCGGAACCCAGCCATACCAGGAATCCTTCACCCACTGGATCGAGTGTCACCAGATATTTGATGGTGTAGCCGGCTTCGGAAAGGATCTGTGACAGATGTGCGCCGTTCCATCCGCCGAGGCTGTGGCCGACGATGTAAACCGGGCAGGATTTGCTGGGAATGTTGTCGATGAAGTGAGTCTGGATATCGCCGGACCCTCTTGCATCTTTATAACTTTTAGGGAACCCCGTGTACTTCGCCGGCAGCTTGGCGCTGGCGGCAATTTTGCCGTCGAGCTGTTTTTTTGCGTCGTCGATATTGTGGAACGCGCCTTGAAAATAATATTTCTCTTGGTCGGCAGCCCCACCAATGAAAAAAACGATCGCCTTCTTTACGGGAACGGGAGCCGTCTTTACCGACTGATCCTTCACGAGTGTTAACGTCGGCGTGACGGCCAGACTCGCGGTATTTCCATTGGGAAGCTGGATTTGCTCTGCCGGCATGTTTTCAATCTTCCAGAAATAGTTTGAAGGTTTCTGCCACGTGTGAACTCACGACATGCGTGAACCCCAGCGAATCACTGGTGCCGTATTCGAAACTGCCGTCCGCGCGCTGGATCGCGTAGGCATGATTAGGCATGGGCTCACCGGTGCTTTCGTCGATCAATTTGATCTTGTCGCTGAAGTGCACCGGCATCGGCAGCAGACCGCTGAAAGGTGCCGAGACGAAGGTGTCGCCGATGATGACTGTTCCGGAACCGCCCACAACGATGTTGCCGTGTCCGCCCGTGCTGTCGATCGTCGCAGCATTCAAACCATTGATGAAAACGGTCGAGCTGACGCCTCCCGTGATCGGACTGCCACAAGCGGATTTGTCGGTCATCCGGGCGGCAGCAAGCCCGTCAAAGTTCACATTGGGGGAGCCACTGGCAATGGGATTCGTGCCATGTCCCGGAAGAGGGCAGCTAGTGGGGTCCGTGAGGCGTGCAGCAGGTTTTCCGCTCATGCGAAGTTCCGTTTCAAGAGGTCAGATCGGGCAGCCGTGATGAATAGCCGTATCGTAGAACAGCCAGGGCTGTTCGCTGGATCGACAGCCTTGGCGGTCGTAGTAATCGGGAATGGTGAGGATGTGGTGTCAGCTCTGCGTGACATTGACCCCATGTGCATCCGGACGGATGCGAGTGTTCGCCTTCAATCACACCGGTGGTGTTTGAAGAGGCGAGGGGCACAATCGCTTGCATACGTGAAGTACGCATCAAATTTTACCGTCCCTGGAAATTTCGTTGCGAAGAATGCCGCAAGCTACGCTTGCGTTCAATAATATTCAGAACTGCCAGCGCGGATTCACAGGCTATCTGGATCGCCAAAAAACATTTTGACTAGGCTCTAGGAAGGCGTTTTCAGGTCGATAATGCTGTTATTTGCCCCCCCTTTTGCCCCCAATCGCATTGAGTGTGCGAGTGATCTTGAATGGTGACCTGCGACTGACTCCAGTATGGCAGTACCTGGTATTCGGTGCACGCAAGCTAAAGCGGCGCTCCCGAGCAACGCAATCAGCGTGAGCGAGGATCTTTATTTGATCCGAAACACACTGGTTTTATGCTTGCCTCTCATTCAGCCCTGATTGTTTCGTGAAATATTTCTGCATAAAGCCGAGCGACGGTCGGTGTGAGGTTGTGTACTGAAGGAATCAGAAAATTTGAGTTGGGGGCGAGTCGTTTTGCGTAGATGACTTCGTAAACCCTGCGAACGATTCCTGGCTCTGTTTCCTCTTGGTCGAAGCCAGGCATTATTCCTACGGCTTTGTAACCCGCATGCTCCAATGCTTGTTGCATATACGGAGCGCGGGTTGTCGCCATACCATAGATCAAGCCGGCGCCCATGAACCTTCCCATTTTTTCTCCGAGGTCTTGGGCAGCTACGGCCAGTTTGGTTTGTCTATGATGTTTGGCTACCGCGCCCACTCGCCCGAAGATGACATCAGCGCCGTCAATTTTTTCCCACGTTGCTATCGCGACGATTTCATGATTCTGGCGGACCACGATAGCGAACATTCCCCGCTCTAGGTCGTTTTCGAGCACTACGTTGTCTTCATAAAATTGCTGGTTCACAAAAGGGCTCCCTAACCCCACCCTTATGGAGGGGAACCACGTCTGGAAAAAAATTATCGCTACATCGATCTCCTCGCGTTTCAGGTAATCCCATGTGTAGCCAGAGGGTAAAACAGTGAAACTGCGAATTTGATCGATCGTTGGCCATTTCATGCGGTTCTGCTCGTCTTGATTGTCTAATTGCCTTCAGGAATCGGTCGGAGAAGGGGCTTATTCAGTCGCGTCTCTATCGAGTTGTCTGCGATCTATCGGCAATTCCAGGGCGTCTAGTGGAGGTAGGCGGCGGGTTAGACGGCGGTATTTTCAGGTTTGAGGACAGCGCCCTTGCATAATCCTGGGGCATGCCTGGCCGCAAATTGTCTGTGGCGGTCGACCACTTCACCGATGACAAACTGCATCAGCTTCTGGACGAAGGCCGTATCGAGTTTGGCCTCTTGGGCGAGGGCTGTCAGGCGTTCGTATTGAAGCAGCTCTCTGTTCTTGTCTACCGCAGGCAATTGATGTCGGGCTTTAAGCAAACCGACCTCATCAGTACAGCGGAATCGTTCAGCAAGCATGTGGATGAGCGCGGCGTCGATATTGTCGATGGTTTGTCTGAATGCAGAGAGTTGACGCGTGATGTCGGAATTTTCCATGGATAACCTCGTGGCAGTTGTTCTATGGGGCTTGTCTGTACCCATCCTTGGTCCCTTCATGATTGGACGGAGAGCCTGAGCCGGCGCTTTACGCGGGATCGGGCATGCTCAACGATTTCTCCAGCCACTGCGTGACTACCTTGAAAGCCGAATCTGAATTGCGTTCATAAATCAATCCGTGGCCGTTGCCGTGAATACCGAGCGCCGGTAGATCCAGGTGGTGAATGTTGGCACCGGCATTTCGCAGGAAAGGGACGATGGTGGATGCGTAAGCAGCAAACGCTGATGTCTCACCTGTCACCAGCGCTACCGGAACGCCCTGCAACCCGGGAATTTTCAGGGTTGATGGTTCTGCTGTGCGGACTTGCTCCGCCGTCTTGCGAGGCGGATCAAAAGTCAAAGGAGCGGCGGTCAGTCCCCATTCGAGGCTACCTATACCCGGCGTGTGGCCAAATACCGGCCCCATAGGTTCCACCGCCACAATCCCTGCGATCAGGTCGGGTCGACGATCGGCGACCAACCAGCCACTGGGCCCGGAAGCGGAATGCGTAACGATGATGGCCTTACCGATTCTGTCGAGCAGTTCGGCCAGTCGATCCGCGTCCAGGTTCTGCGAAGTTCCGAGGTCGGCCGGCATAGGACCGTAGGCTGCAATGAAGGCGTCAAACGCTGCTTCGTCATCCAGCTCAAACGGCCATTGTGTTTCTCCGCCTCCCTCTGGGAAGTAAACTTCGCGGGCGCGCTCATAGGAAAACGCTGGACCCATCGGTCCCATGATGTCGGGGTGATACGGCGATCGCCCGTGGCCGGGTCTGTCGACGCGAAAGACTACGAAGCCTGCTTCGACGAACCGCTGGGCCCAGCCCGGGCGACCATCGGGTGTATCCAGCCATTCAGTGCCTTGCAGCGTGCCTCCATGCACCAGCACTACAGGATAGGGTTGAGTGATGTGCTCGGGGGACTCCCAGGCTACGTACATCGGACCTTTCTGAAAGCTTTTACCGTTCTGGGTAACGCGGGCTCCGGTCACCCAGAAGTTGCCACGCCGCGTACGTTTTATCGGTGCGCTTCGCCAGGGTTGCTGGGCATGATCGGTTGATTGGGTAACTATCTGCGTAGCGAAAACCGACCAGTCCTTGTGCCCATCTCCTCGGGCTACTGCGGATGTCATTTTCGATCGCACGGCATCGGCTGCAGGCAGTTCCAGGCGCTTGAGACGTGCCGCATCAATAGCCAGATTTATATCCTTGAGGCCAAGAGACAGTTTGAAACCCGGTTCAAAACGTCTGTGCACGATGTTCTGCCCATAGCGCTGGTAACCAGGGCCGGTGAACAGAGTCTGGGTCATGAGGTTGAGGAACATCGAGGGGCTCAGTCCATGGCGTTGAACAAGTTCTGTTGCTTCGCCCAGCGACTGGATGGCTTGAGTGATCATCATGTTGCCGGCGATTTTCGCGATACACGCCAGTTCAGGTTGATCGCCCAAATACCAGGTCTTTTTCCCGAGTAGGTCAAACAGCGGTTGGACCCTCGAGACAGCTACCTGCGATCCGGCCGCAAGGATATTCAACTCGCCATTTGCCGCCACGGCAGGCACACCGAAAACCGGCGCCGCGATCAATTCAATGCCGATTGCATCATGTATGCCCTGCAACTCCACCATGATCGAAGGCGACAAAGTCGACATCACGATATGCACGCAAGCCCTGTCTGCGTTTTCCAGGGCTGCGCTGGACAGCAGCACCTCCCTGACGGCGGCATCATCGGCAAGCATGTTGATGACGACCTCTTGCTGAAATGCCGAGGACGGTGATTCGAGAACGCTTACTCCCTCAAGATCCATCATCGCAGCGTGACTACGGTTCCATGCCGATACGTGATGGCCGGCCCGGATGAGCAACGGAATGATCGCTCTGGCCATGCTTCCCACACCGATAAAGCCAATCTTCATGTTCAATCCCCCGGTTGGTGTTTCGACGAAGGTGTATGCAGCGAAGTATGTCGGGCCTGGGATTGCTACGGCAGTGCCATTGCTGCACTCTCAATGTTCATTTTTGTACGGGGTAAAGCATGGACTGGAGTGATGTGCGGGTCTTTCTTGCGATTGCCCGCAGCGGGTCATTGGGCGCTGCCGCCAAGCTATTGGGTGTTAGCCATCCGACCGTGGGGCGGCGCTTGCAGGTGTTTGAGCAGTCCAGTGGCCAGCCCATTTTCCTGCGTACCACCCAAGGTCTGGTACTGACTGACAGCGGAGAGAAGCTGCTCAGCCTGGCGCAGGAAATGGAGCAAAGTGCGTTGGGCATCGAAAGGCGCCTGGCGGGGGACAGCGCGCAGCCGGAAGGCGTGTTGCGTATTTCCTGCGCTGACTGGTTCGCCTGTTATGTGCTGGCTCCGGTGCTGGCCGAACTGGGGCGACGTTATCCGTTGATCGTGCCTGAGGTGATTGCCGGACATCGATTGTTCGACCTGGCTCGTCGCGACGCCGATATCGCGTTTCGAATTGTCCCTTTCACCGAACCCGATATCGTGCACCGCAAGCTGATCGCCCTGAGCTATGGGTTATACACGGCCGTCGGATCTGCTGATCCGGAGCCACAGGGCGAAGGGGGTGGTTTGATTACCATGAGTGTTGCCCAGTCTCATTATCCCGATGTGCAGTGGCTGCAGCAGCGTTACCCTCTGGCGCGTACCGTGTTTACCAGTAGCAGCCGCACAGTCCAGGCGCAAATGTGTGCGCAGGGGCAGGGCGTCGCGGTATTGCCCCGCGCTTTGGGCGACCAGTTGACGGCGCTGCGTCTGATCGATTCAGATGAACCGCCACCAGGCCGCGACATTTGGATGGGCTACCACCAGGACATGCGCCAGATGGACAGTCTGCGCGCGCTTGCCGACCTGGCCTCCGTCATGATCGGCACTCAGGCAGGCGGTTGATTCACTCTGCCGGCTGCATGGCCGCCGTTTGCAGCTCTGCAGCAGATTGGCGCGCCAGACTCAGGCTCAGTCCTGCGCCTACGGCCAGACAGGCAGCGATGCACAGTATGGCGACGGTGAAGGCGTGGGTGATGGCCGCCGCGTCCGTGTCCTTGCCCAGAAGCGTGTAAAAAATTCCACCGATGATCGCCACGCTCAGTGCCGTGCTGATTTGCAGGGTGGAACTGGTGATGCCCGCAATCATGCCGGAATACGCCGGTGCCACGCGTCCAGTGATCATGCGCATCAATGTCGGAAGGGCCAGTCCTTGTCCGAAGCCGATCAGAAAGAGAATCACGGCAAGGGACAGCGCAGAGGGCGTGACGGCCGTCGGTGTGTGCGCCACGAGCCAGGCCAATAGCACGAACCCCAGCACTTCGAGTGCCATTCCGAAGGGATTCACATAAGACCCCAGCAAACGCCGGAATAGATGGGTGGCGAGCGGCCCCAGCAAGAAACCAGCGCCGAATGGCAGAAAGACCAGACCTGCACTGAGCGGGCTCGTATGCAGCGCTCCCTGTAAATAGATGGAAAACAGCAGGAAGAACACGCCGATCGCGTAAAAAGTCAGCGCCACCAGCAATGCCCGGCCCAGCCCGGGCGCACGCAGTGCAGCAGGGTTCAGCAACGGCGCGCCTTGCGCTTGATACAAGCGGGCTTCGTAGCGCCAGAACAGCCAGGCCAGCAGTGGCACCGCCGCCAGCGACAGCCAGGCCCACCACGGCCAGCCCGCTTCACGTCCCTCGATCAGTGGAACGATCAGCGCCGCAAGCGTCACCATCGACAACAGCGTTCCACCCAGATCCAGCTTGCTGGTCTGGGGTGCGCGGGTTTCCTTGACCACGGGGATGGCGATCAGAATGACCAGCAACGCAATCGGTAGATTTACCAGAAATATCGACCGCCAGCCCAGGTTCATCAGGTTGAGCGAGATCAGAATCCCGCCAAGTGCCTGGCCGACTACCGACGCCAAACCAAACACCGCACCGTACAGGCTCAACGCCAAGGGTTTTTCCGACTCAGGGAATATCGCCTGCACTGAAGCGAGTGCCTGCGGCGCCATGACAGCGGCCGTCACGCCTTGCAGCGAGCGTCCGGCGATCAACACCCAGGGTGACTCGGCGACACCGCAGATCAGTGAGGCGACGGCAAAGCCAATCAGGCCAACGAAGAACATTCTCATGCGGCCAAAGATGTCGCCAAGCCTTCCGCCGGTGATCAGTGTCACGGCATACAGCGCCGCGTAAGAAGAGATGATCAACTGTTCGGCAGAGGAGGCCGTGCCCAGCGATTGCTGAATCGAAGGCAGCGCTACGTTCACGATGAAGAAATCCAGCGGCGGCAAGAATGCACCGACCAACAGGATGGCGAACATCAGCCAGCGCCGCTGTTCCGGAAGGGCTACTATTTTCTCAGGCATAAGGTCTCCTTTCTGAAACCCTTCGGCTCCAGAATATTTTCGATTGCGAGTCATACTTTGAATAAGCTGACTTCAATCTAAACGATCAAACCCTGGCTGACGCCTCACATAAATGAACGGCCAATGTTCATTTATGGCAGTGCCGCTGCGCCCCTGCCTCCTCGCAAAATGGCCGCACTGTGGTTGCAGTCGAGCCACACAACCGAAATCGAGGAGTCAGTTATGTCAGGTAAATTCGCTGATCAGGTCGCAGTCGTCACCGGCGCGTCCACCGGGATCGGATTTGCGATTGCACAGGGTTTGATTGCCGAGGGCGCCAGGCGCGTTTACATCACCGGGCGTTCTGCAGCCACGCTGGAGGCTGCGGTGGCCAAGCTTGGCGACAGGGCGGTCGCGGTCATTTCCGATGTCGCGCGCCAGGTTGATCTGGACGAGCTCAAGGCGACGATTGAGGCGCACGACGATCAACTGGACTCAGTGTTTGCCAATGCGGGTATTTGTGAAAAGAACCCGCTGGGCGAGACCACCGAGGCCGCCTATTTCAACATGTTCGACATCAACGTAAAGGGAGTCTTTTTTACTGTACAGACGTTGATGCCATTGTTGAAGAATGGCGCTTCGATCGTACTGACGGCCTCTATCTGTTCCAGCAATGGCATGGAAGGACTGAGCCTCTACAACGCCTCCAAAGCCGCGGTACGTTCCTTTGCCAGGACGTGGGCCAACGAACTCAAAGTTCGCAAGATCAGAGCGAATGTCCTGAGCCCTGGCTTCACCCGCACACCGCTGATGGATAACGGCTTGAAGATGAGCGAAAGCGACGTCGCCGCGCTGCGTCAGCACGTCGAGCAGATCACGCCATTGGGGTACATGGCCGAGCCTGAGGAAATCGCCTCGTCGGCGCTGTTTCTTGCGTCTGCCGATGCGAAATATGTCAACGGTGTGGAGTTGATGGTCGACGGCGGCCTGTCGCAGATCTGACCACGTGCTCAACCGTAGCGCAGCCCTCGCGCAGGGCTGCCTTCCTCGCTTATGCGCAGCCCCTGCAGGAAACCTCATCATGAACAATGAACAACTGACAGCCCGACTGGACGCCCTGGAAAGTCGCGCCGCCATCGAGTCGCTGATCAGCGCCTACGCCAATGCTTTCGACCGCATCGACGCCTCGCTTCTTAGCTCAATCTGGCACGAAGAGTCGACACTGGATCTACCGGGTTTTGGCCAGGCTGGAAACCGTGACGAAATCCTGGCGATGGCGCAAAACAGCTGGCGCCAGATGCCCCATATGCACCACTGGATGGCCAACCCGCTGATTGAAATCGAGGGTGACAGCGCAGTGGGCACGGTAGCTGCGGATTGCCTGTTTCATGACATTGAAAAAGGCCCGGTGCAAGTCAGCGGTCTTTACCACGACAGGTTTGAACGGCGGGACGGAAAGTGGGCGTTCCTGTCACGTCGTTTTGAACTGCACTTCCTGACGCCGTTAAAAGATTGGGTACCCGCAGCGGGCGAAGAACAGTTTGCAGCGGTCGGGCAGCTCAAGGGAACGACAGCGAAAAACGAATAGTCCCGGCCCTTGGCTGTTCGACACCCACGTGGCCGCCATGCAGTTGCATGATGGCCACGACAATGGCGAGGCCAAGCCCGTAGGAGTCGGAATTCTGGTGCCGAGACGCATCGCCACGGTAAAAGCGGTCGAAGAGTTTGCCCAGGGTTTCGTCGCCCAGCACCGGCCCTTGGTTCTCCACTTCAATCCGGGCACCTCCGTGGGTTTCCAATACCCGTATCAGAATCTCGGTGCCCTCGTAAGCGTAGCGAACAGCGTTCGCCACCAGGTTGCTCAACGCTCTGCGCAGCAGCAAGGGGTCAGCGAGCACGATACCATCGCCCGTTATTTGGAAGCTCATTCGCCGCTCTTCAGCCAAGCCCTCAAAATACTCAGCGATGCGCTGTGATTCGTCATGCAGCGACAGTTGCTGGCGCTCCACTACGGCTTGCGCTTCATCGGCGCGCGCCAGAAACAGAATGCTTTCGACGATGCGCGAGATCCGTTCGAGTTCTTCAAGGTTCGAAGCGATCAGCGCTTGATATTCGTCCTCGCTACGGCGTTGGCGTAGGGCAACCTGACAATGTCCCATCAACGACCCGACCGGCGTGCGGATTTCATGGGCAAGGTCGGCGGAAAATTGCGTCAGTCGCTGATAACCCTGGGCAAGACGATCAAGCATCGCGTTATAGGCGTCACTCAGCTGTTGCAATTCAACCGGCGTATCGGCGCTGTCCATGCGGCTGTGCAGACGCTCAGGCGTTATGGCTGCGGCATGGGCGGCCATTTTGCGCAGCGGACGCAGCCCGCGACGCAATAACAGATAACCCAGCAACGCGGTTGCCAGAAAGGCAAGGGCCACGGCCAGGTAGATGCGCTCGCGATACGCTGCAAGCATCGCCATTTCCTTGCCCATAAGGTGGGCGGCCGTCAATCGGACTACACGGCCACCCGACGTCGTGACTACGGAGGCGGCGCGCAGCCTTGTTCCCGAGTCGGTCACGCCGCTGCGCAGATCACTGACGCTCAGCTTTGTGTCCTGGCCGATCACCGGCAGTTCAGGCAACGTGACGTTGAGTGGATTGACCTGGATGACCGGTGGCTGCCCCGGCTCTTCAATGATGAAGATGTCGTCTTCGCTGTCGAGCATGTTCTTGAAAATCTGCGGGCTGTCGCGCAGCTTTTCGATGGCGAGTTCGTAATGCAGGAGCTTGCGAAAATGCTCCAGACGGCCCATCACCGCGTGATCGCTGTAGATCAATACCGAGGCTTTCATCGTCTGATACAGATAGAAGCCCGCGCCGGCCACGGCCAGCATCGCGACCATGGCAAACGCCACGGTCGATCGCAGCGTCAGCGAGGGTTGGCGTCGGGACCGCATGGCCTCACCTCGCAGACATAGCCGATACCGCGAATGGTATGGATCAGCTTGATCGGGTAGGGCTGGTCGACCTTGTTGCGCAGGCGCTTGACAGCGACGTCCACCACGTTGGTATCGCTGTCGAAATTCATGTCCCAGACTTCCGAAGCGATTTGTGTCCTGGACAACACATCGCCGGCTCGACGGAGAAACAGATGGAGCAGGGCGAACTCCTTGTTGGTCAGCACGATCACCTGTTGTTGGCGGGTCACGCGGCGCCGGACCAGATCCAGTTCGAGATCGGCAAGGTGGAAATGGTCGGCTTCGCGCACGACACCGCGGCGCAGAATAGTGCGGATGCGCAACAGCAGTTCGGTAAACGAAAAAGGTTTGATCAGGTAATCATCGGCGCCCAGTTCCAGACCGCGAATGCGGTCTTGCAACTGGTCGCGCGCGGTAAGGAACAGCACGGGTACGTCTTGTCTGGCGCGCAACAGCTCGATGATCTGAAACCCGTCAATCCCGGGCAACATCACGTCCAGCACGATCAGGTCATAGGTCGTATGCAAGGCCATGTGCAGGCCGTCAGCGCCATGCTGGGTCCAGTCGACGTTGTAACCGGACTCACCGAGCCCCTTTTTCAGGTACTCACCTGTTTTGGTGTCATCTTCGATCAGCAGGATATGCATCGTCAGGCGCGCTCGGGTTTCTTCATGACGGGGTTAAGTCCGCGACATCGGTATCTCGGCTGTGCAGTGTAACGGGATGAGCGGGCGCAGTCGGTTACATTTCTGTCATACATGGTCAGGGTTGGCGAATGACAAAAATGTCATTCGACGGTCATCGTGACGTCCCGGTCTGCGGTCGAGGATGGCGACACATCAACCCATGAGGAATCGTCGCCATGCAACTCAAAAACGCCCTGTCTACCACGTTCGGTTTGGTGATGCTCAGCGCTGCCGTCATTGCCACCGCCGCCGACATGCCGGTCATCAAACCACTGCGCGGTACGGTGGAAAGCGTCAGCAACAACACGCTGACCTTCACTGTCCGCTCTGGCGCCCAGCAGACGATCGGACTGACTGACAAGACCGGTATCAGCCGGGTATCGAAGGCCAATATCGACTCGATCAAATCCGACAGCTTCATCGGCTCGGCGGCCATCCCGCAGGCCAACGGAACCTTGAAGGCGCTTGAGGTCACGGTATTCGACGCCAGGCTCAAGGGCAGCGGCGAAGGTCATTACGGTTGGCAGAACGCAGACGGCAGCACTGGCACCATGACCAACGGCACCGTTGGCAAACTGTCTAAAACCGACGGCCGCACGTTGACCGTCAACTACCAGGGCGGCGAGAAGCAGATCGTCGTACCGGATGATGTGCCCATCGCCTATGTCGAGCCCGGCAAGGCCGATGAACTGGTCAAAGGCACCAAAATTGTCGTGTTCCCCGCTGCAGATGGCACCGCACGCGGCATTGCAGTCGGCAAGGATGGCTTCCAGCCACCGATGTAATCATCTGAGAAAGCTTGAGCGTTGCCGTCTGGCAACGCTCCGCTACACGGAAGGCTTGCAAGGGGAAACACGTGAGACAGAAAAAGCTGCATCCCTGGCCGGTTCGCCTCACCCACTGGCTCAACGCTGCCTGCATGGTCTGCATGTTCATGAGCGGCTGGGCCATTTACAACGCCTCGCCACTGTTCGGCTTCAGATTTGCGGCGGCGCTGACCGTGGGCGGTTGGCTGGGCGGGGCACTTGCCTGGCATTTTGCGTTCATGTGGCTGCTGCTGATCAACGGTGCGATCTATGTGCTGTACGGGTTCGTCAGTCGCCATTTCAAACGTGAGCTGCTGCCCATCGGCATTGCCGCATTGAAGCATGATCTGACCGATGCCTTGCGCTTTCGGCTGGTGCATGAAAAGGGTGTCTATAACGCAGTACAGCGCCTGATGTACTGGATCGTGCTGGCGGCAGGTGTACTGATCGTGATCTCGGGTGTAGCGATCTGGAAACCGGTTCAACTTCAAGAGCTGGTCGCGTTACTGGGCGGCTATGACGTTGCTCGTTACGTACATTTTGCGGCCATGGCGATGATTGCAGCGTTTGTGGTGATTCACCTGGTCTTGGTGATTCTGGTACCAAAAACCCTGGTGCCAATGATCACGGGTGGAGTGCGGACGCCTGATAACGAGAAAAATGGGTCATGACTGAATTTACAAAAACAACGCGTCAGCGCATCAGGCTTGAACCTGCGCAACAGCTAGAACTGGAGAACATTCAGCGCCGGCATTTCCTTCGTGCCGGCTTGACCGTGGGCGCGATGTCGATGTTGACCGGTTGCAACCTGCAGGACGGCGATCAGGTCGACAAGGTTCTTTGGGCCATGTCGCGTTGGAACGATCGGGTCCAGGCCTGGCTGTTCAGCGGACATAAACTGGCGCCGACCTTCACCAGCGCGCAGATCACCACGCCATTTCCGTTCAACGCATTCTATGGTCAGGACGATATCCCTGAAGTGGACTTGGCAAGTTACTCGCTGGCTGTCTCCGGCCGGGTCACGGACAAGGCACCCTGGACACTCGAAAGCTTACGCAAGCTGCCGCAACGTAGCGATATAACCCGTTTGATCTGTGTTGAAGGCTGGAGCGCCATCGGGCAATGGGGAGGCGTACCGCTCAAAACCTTCCTGGAACACATCGGGGCCGACACTACGGCGAAATTTGTCGGTTTCAAATGTGCTGATCGTTATTACTCCAGTCTGGACATGCCAACAGCCTTGCACCCACAAACACTGCTGGCACTGGATTACGCTGACGTTGCATTGCCGCCCGAGTACGGCTATCCCCTCAGGGTTCGAGTACCCACCAAGCTGGGCTTCAAAAACCCCAAGCATGTTGTCGAGATTTTCGTAAGCAACGACAACCCGGGCGGGTATTGGGAAGACCAGGGATACAACTGGTTCAGCGGGATCTGATGAGGCAAAAACCAAAACAATAGACATTCGATTTGCCAACTGCTTCCGACGCATACGACCGAATCAGTTTTCTATTGGATGCGCGTTCGCTCCCCATCTCATTCGCGCGACTAGTCACTCTTGACCCCAATGGTCAGGCAGGTCGAGGTGGCGCAGTTGCGTTCTGGTAGTGCATAGCAATGCCAGGAGCATCGGAGTTAGTGATGACATCAGTCTGGTATGAGGTGCTTTATGACCGGTATTTCTGCCGTACCGCCAGGTCCAACCGTGTTGCCGACATCAGAAAACAAAATGCGAGCTCCTACCAATGGAGCGGATTTCCGCTCCCACTTGCAGGCTCAGTCCAGGTCACATGTGCAGCAGCCGGATACAACGAGCGCACACGTGCTATCGGACTCGACCACGACCTTGTCACGCCGACCGGAGATGGACGCAATGCTTCAAATGTTGGCATGGCGCAAGCGTACGGTGAGCGCTCCGAGCAGACCAGGTCGATCAGTGCCAGGTACGCGAGCCAGTGGCCTAGATATTGCGGACTTCAACTTCCCCGTTCGAGGCGTTTTGGCTAACAGTGTGATCACCCAACAGAGCTGCCTGAATGAAGCGGGTAGGCCGCTCTACTTGAAGTCTTTTGATGACCGGACCGAGTGTGGCGAAGAAAGCGAACTCTCCTCTGACATTATCTTCGGAGGCGGGCTGAATGCCTTCGCGATCGCAGTGGCTCTGTCCGCAACAACCTTCACCTGGATACCGATTGAGATTGTTCGAGCGCCACTACGATCGCCCAATATTCGGATTTTGCGCCGTCGCAAGTCTTCTTCAGCCGAGAGCCATCTTTTCGACCAGTCAGATTCAGAGAAAGGGGAACGGACGGCTCTCGATAGTTCTTTCGTCGCGGGCTAGGATTTCCAGGGGCAATGCAGCTACGGCGATTTCGATAGGTCTCTGATTATCCTACCCCATCGGAGGAAGCAGGCGGCTGGTCGACTGTTCAGATTCCGCGTAAGTGTGCGCCTGATACCTGCCGGATTTGATTGATCAATGACGCGTGACCCGAGTGGACGCCGCTCTGGCGCCTGGGTCAGCTTTCGTATCCGTTTATATTTTGGGCTCCACAACCATGACTGATCGTCAGATTATTGTTCCAGATGGCATGAGATTGCTCTTCGAGCAGGCTGGTTATGCACCCGCTGTAAAGGTAGGAAAAACGCTTTATTGCGCTGGTCAGGTAGGCCGGACGCCGGAATTATCAGTTATCGAAGACCCTGAGCAGCAGTTTTTGGCGGCATGGGAGAATCTTCGGCTCGTCTTGGAAGCCGGTGGCTGCGAATTTGAAGATATTGTCGAAATGACAACTTTTCACGTCGATATGCACAGCCACATGCCCATTTTCAGACGCGTGAAAGATGAAGTGTTTCCTAGGGGCACTTGTGCATGGACATGCATAGGTGTCGGTGAACTGGCTCGCCCCGGCCTTCTCGTGGAGATCAAATGCGTCGCTGTAGAGCGATAATTTATCTGCTAGGCACCAGTCTGCCCGACGAAGCCTAGAGACTGTCAGGATCGCCAAAAAACATCTGAATCCGAGACCGCAACCACCGCTCACCCGGATCATTATCCTGCGACCCACGCCACGCCATATGCAGTTCAAACGTGCGCGTCGGCAGCGGTGGATCTTCCGCCCGAACCCCACCAGCCGCCGTCAACGCGTCCGCCGTGTAATCCGGTACGGTCGCCACGATGTCGGTGCCCGCGAGCAACGTACTCAAACCATTGAACTGCGGCACCGCTAGCACCACATGCCGCTTGCGCCCCAGTTTCTCCAGCTCTTCATCAATAAAGCCACTGAGATCGCCAGCAAACGACACCAGCGCATGCGGACGCGCGCAGTAGTCATCGAGGCTCAACGGCCCCGGCACGGTATCGGCGCGCAGCAATTTTGGCGCGCTGCGGCGCAGGACTTTGCGCTTGGCATTGGCCGGCAGGTCTGTGGTGTAGCTGACGCCAATGGATATCTCGCCGGAGGCCAACAGGCCCGGCATCAATATGTAATTGACGCGACGGATCACCAGCACGATTCCCGGTGCTTCCGCGCGCAGGCGTTTGAGCAGCATTGGCAGCAGGGCGAATTCGACGTCGTCGGACAGGCCAATGCGAAATACCGAGGTGCTGGTCGCCGGGTCGAATTCGGCCGCACGGCTGACGGCGGTCGAAATCGAATCGAGGGCCGGCGAGAGCAGGGCGAAGATTTCCACCGCGCGGGCGGACGGTTCCATGCTGCGCCCGGTGCGTACAAATAGCGGGTCATCGAACAGGCTGCGCAGGCGCGAAAGGGCCGCACTGATTGCAGGCTGACCGAGAAAGAGCTTTTCTGCCGCCCGGGTCACACTGCGTTCGTGCATCAATGTTTCGAATACGATCAACAGGTTCAGGTCGACACGACGCAGGTCATTACGATTCATCTGGAGTCCTGGCAGAGTCATCAAGCTTGACGAGAGCGGCCATATGAGAACAATGGCCGGCATGAATCTTACGGGGAAAGGCTGGTACTCTGCACCGGAAAATTCAGCTTGAGTGAGACGTTGGCAGCAGTTTTTTCATGGATTTTGCCAATGCCGCCCCTGGTGCGGAATCAATGACAGGCATGTCGACTATTAATAGCCACTGATAGTCTTGGGTCAAAAGCCCAGATAGAGTTCAGGGCATTAGAGGTTACTTTGACGAGGTTTGCGATGTCCCGCACGATCCGTTTTCACAAGTTTGGTCCGGCCGAGGTGCTCAAATGCGAAGAGCATGCGGCCGCTCAGCCAGGTCCTGGCGAAGTGCAGGTGCGTGTCGAGGCGATCGGCATCAGCTGGTATGACACCCTTTGGCGTCAGAATCTGGCCTCGTCTCAGGCGCGACTGCCTGCGGGTCTTGGTCACGAGATGGCCGGTGTGATCACCGCTGTCGGCGATGGTGTCGATGATCTGGCAGTGGGTGACAAGGTCGCCAGCTTTCCGGCTGAGAGTGCGAACGACTACCCGGTCTACGGCGAATCGATCGTACTGCCGCGTACTGCGCTGACCCGTTATCCGGATGTACTCAGCCCGATCGAGGCCAGCGTGCACTACACGCCGCTGCTGATCGCCTACTTTGCCTACGCCGATCTGGCGCGGGTCAAGCCGGGGCAGTTCGCGCTGGTCACTGACGCCAGCCATTGCGCCGGTCCTTCGTTTGTCCAGTTGGGCAAGGCGATGGGCGTGCGGGTGATTGCCGCGACCAAGGAAGCCGAGGAACGCGAGTACCTGCTGTCCCTTGGTGCGGAAAAGGTCATCGTCACCGAAGAGGAAGATCTGTTGATGCGAATCAACAAGATCACCGACAACCGTGGTGTCGACGTGGTGTTCGACGGTCTCGGCGGCCCGCAGATGTCGCTCTTGGGCGATGTGCTGGCGCCACGTGGCAGCCTGGTGTTGTACGGTTTGCAAGGCGGCAACCAGACGCCGTTCCCGGCCTGCGCAGCGTTCCAGAAGAACATCCAGTTCTTTGTGCACTGCATCGGCAACTTCACCGGCAAGCCGGAATTGGGCATCACTCAGGATCACGTCGCTTTGCAACGTGCCTTGCGTGACATCAACCAGTTGACCGCTGACCGCGTGCTGCTGCCGCTCAAGACGCGTGTATTTCCGTTCAACGAGTTCGTCGAAGCGCATCGTTACATGGACGAATGCCCATGCCGCGAACGGGTCGCTCTGCAGGTCGAACCGGCGTAAGCCCCTTTAATCAGAGTCCGTGGCCCCACGGACTCTTGTGCGTTTATCCTCCCCTGAAAACCGAGCTCCCTGGCGCTATGCCCGGGTCCGTTCAGCAACTGAACTGGTTTTTGCTCTCTATCTGTATCTTCTAATCACAATATAAGCCCTGATAATTGAATGATTACTTTCATCTCAAGGAATGAGCCATGTCTGTGCATTCAATTTGTCCTGTTCGATATAACGCGTCGAAAACCGTTGATCGCGGCAACTTTTGTTTAATTGTTGTAGGGCTATTCGGAAACTGCTTCTCTTTTTCTTGTGCTCACTTGGCGTGGGACCCTGTGGGAAATTTCCTAGGACTGCGCTCCGAAAAAAATATCCCAGTAATTACAGAGGTTTGAGACCGTTTTTGAGCGGCGGAAGGCGCTTTGTCAGTTCAAGTGTTTCAAATAACTTCAAACTTGTAAGTGTTAGCATCTGAGCGTCTATTACTTATTGATCAATTGTCGCTGGGCTGATGTGTCAGTCTGCGCGGCATGAAACTTTTTATACCGGGTAAATACCGATGAGCACGATCCATGATCAGGCAATGAACTATGTCTACCAGCAAGTATTGCAACGTTTGCTGAGTTTCTTCTCGCGCGCAGAACGCACGGCGCTGCAACTGCTGATCCAGCGACTGGCAGTGGCCGCCGGCGGTATGGAGAACATCGGTCATTTCAAGGTGCTGGTGAACCAGTCAGGGTCGCGCGACAGTTGTTACACGCTGGCGTTATTGCGGGCGGCGCAGTTGACCATCGCTGGCCGTTCACCCGCGACCTTTCAGTTGCGGGTGGCCAACCTGCGCTGGAACGGCAGCAGCCAGGTGTCCCTGCAAAACATGCATCGCAGCTACAGCGCACTGTTCCTGTATGACGATCCCCGGGTAGAACTGGTGATGGTCGACCACCGCGAGGTATTGCCGTTTGATCACCAGCTACCCATAAGCGAAGCCGGGCGCGAGGCCAACCGTATCAACCTGCTGCTGATCGGGCATCGTCGAACCTGGAACGAACCGCTTGAGCTATGGGATGACGCTTATCTGGCAACTGCCGAGTTCTATGGTCAGGTGGCCCGCTGGAACAATGGCGTCGATGCCATGGTCGGCAGTGAGTCCCCGCGTCGACAGAGCCACTTCCTCGAAGGGCTGGGGCGTGCCGCGCAGAAGGCTGAGATTGCCGCGCCACCGGTGAGTTCTTGCGGCTTTGAAATGCTGTTTACGCTGCTCGACGGGCTGGGCGGTGATTATTACCGTGAGTTTTATCCCGAAGAGGAGCGGGTGGCGTGGCGTCCGGAGGGTCAATTCGAGGCCTGTCGGCGTACCAGTTTTATCAGTATCAACGACATGATTGTCGGCAAACTCGAAGAGCGCTGGCCTTTGTTGAGTGATTTTCTAGGGTTTCAGGTTGACGATCTGACGCTTTATCAAGGTGATGACGAACACGTAGAGCCTAAGGTGGCTGCACATTTACGAGGTTTGCAGGCGCAACTCATCGAGGAGCGGAACTATGAGGACGGCGTCGGTGATTACCTCAAACGCAGCCTGATAACGATGCGGCAAAAACAGGTCCCTGAACCGGTATGCGAACAGTTGCTGGCCAGCTTCGACAATTTGCAGGAGCCCGGGAATCTGCGCGCCCAGGCGGAAAGCTCTCTGCTGGCCAGTTTTGAACTGAATGAAATCCAGCTGACGTGCCTGTTGTTTTCACCGTTCATTAATGCGGGGGCCGGACTTGAGCGATTTTTGCGTAATTGTCACCCCGGCATGTTGGTGGCATTGCCGGATCTGCACCGGGCGATGCAGGGCCTGCATGCGCCGGAACAGGTGATGAAATGGATGACGGATGTCAGTGGGCTGCCGGTCAGGTTGATTGTGCGTTTGTATGCAATGGGGCCGGTTCGTATGTCTGCGCCGGGAGATTCGGCCGCGCAGAGCCTCGGTGCGGTTGATGCGGCGGCCGAGCCGACCGCTGATCGATCGGCGGAAGGTTGATCGTGAGCCGCTTGCCTGGAGATGAACCCATGCCCACGGATACGGGGTTGTGAAGGGGTCGAGGGAGAATGACTTCGTTTATCAGGCGGTTTATCGATACCTGACGCTGCTGATAGATGAGGCGGGGAACGGTGGGGCGGTGCGCCTGCCCTCACTCCGGCAATTGTCTGACCGGCTCAATGTGTCGATCTCGACCGTCCAGTACGCCTACTCGCTGCTGGAAAAGGAAGGTCGAGTCTATTCAATTGCCAAGTCCGGGTACTACGCGCAAGCGCTGCACATGATGGATTCGCCGGATAGCGGCAGTGATTTGCTGGAAACCGTTTACGTCAATGCCAGGCGCCCGGGCATGTGCGTGCTGAGCGCCGATGAGCCGGCCTCGCTACAGCCGCTGGACAGCCCGTTATTGATGTTGGAGCGGGAATTGCTGCGTCAGTACCCGCGTCAGCCACATGCGTTGGTGCAACCTTGTGGAGAGCTGGAGTTGCGCACGGTGCTGGCCGCCCGCTACACCTCATCCACGGCCAATTACTGGCGTGCGGATGACGTCTATATCGGCGCCGACCTGCGCGGTGTATTGGAAATTCTGATTTCCGTGCTTGAGTTGCGTCGGGCCACCGTGGTCGTCGAATCGCCCTGTGACTGGGTGATCCTGCGTCTGCTGGAGGCCGCCGAAGTACGGGTCATCGAGTTGCCGCTGCTTCCCGGGGGCATGATTGATCTTCAGCGGCTGGAGTCGGTGCTCAAGAGCGAGACGGTACGTTTGATGCTTTTGTCGTCAGTGCTGAGCATGCCCCGGGGCAGTCTTCTACCGCTGAGCAATCAGCAGGCAGTCGCGCATTTGCTTGGCCGTCATGGTACCTGGGTGCTGGAAAACGATTGTTACAGCGAACTCCATGAAGGCAATGACGCGCAACGGATGCGCGACTGGCTGGACCCCGATCGTTTAGTGGTGTTTTCCACGTTCGAAAAGTTCGTCGGGGCCGAGGCGCCTTTCGGTTATGTGCTGTCGCGTCATTGGCGCAGTGAGTTGCAGCGGCATTTCCTGTTGCGCGCGTTTCGGTTGTCGCCGATTCGCCAGAAAGCCATTGCCAGGTTGTTGGGGGGAGGCCGACTGGATCAGCATTTATTGGTACTGCGGCGAATGCTCAAGGAGCGTCGTACGCAATTGATCGAATTGTTGCGCGAACGTCTTGGCGATGCGATGCAGGTTGTCGAACCCGAGGGTGGCGCGACCGTGTGGGTACATTCGCTGCGACCAGTGAACATGGCGCAGGTCTTCCAGCGATTGCTCAGGCAGCAGATCGTTATTGCACCTGGCGAGCTATTCAGCCTGCAAAGCCTGCATGCGCACCATCTGCGGTTGAGCCCGCTGAGCCATGGTGAGCATGACCTGGCCAGTGTGGTCGGGCTAATCGGTGACGCCTTGCGCCTTGCACCTGCTGACTAACGTTAAAAAACATCGGGAGAGTCCCGGATAGATCCCATCGCACTGCGGTCAAACTGCCAGTAAACTGCGCTCTATTCCTGAACCACTCTATTTCAGAGGTTTTGCATGACACTCAGTCCTTTTGCGGGCAAACCGGCACCGGCAGAATTGTTGGTCGATATCCCGCGACTGGTAACGGCTTACTACACTGGCCAGCCCGACGCCTCGATTTCCACTCAGCGTGTGGCGTTCGGTACGTCCGGGCACCGGGGCAGCTCGTTCGACTTGAGTTTCAACGAGTGGCACGTTCTAGCCATCAGCCAGGCGATCTGTCTGTACCGCGAAGCCCAAGGGATCACCGGGCCGCTGTTTGTCGGCATCGACACCCACGCATTGTCGACTCCGGCCGGCGCCAGCGCGCTGGAAGTCCTGGCCGCCAACGGTGTCACCGTGATGATCGCCGAAGGTGATGAGTACACGCCGACACCCGCCATTTCCCACGCCATTCTGTGCTACAACCGTGGCCGTACTTCGGGTCTGGCTGACGGCATCGTCATCACGCCGTCGCACAACCCGCCACAAAGCGGTGGGTACAAGTACAACCCAACCAACGGCGGGCCGGCCGATACTCACATCACCAAGTGGATCGAAGCCAAAGCCAATGAATTGCTGGCCAACAAGCTGGCTGGTGTGAAGCGCATCAGCTACGAACAGGCGCTCAAGGCCAGCACCACGCATCGTCATGACTACGTGAACACCTACGTCGCCGACCTGATCAACGTGATCGACTTCGACGCCATCCGTGACGCCAAGCTGCGCCTGGGCGTTGATCCGCTGGGTGGAGCAGGGGTGCGCTACTGGTCGGCGATTGCCGAGCATTACCGCCTCGATCTGCAAGTGGTGAACAAGGAAGTCGACGCGACGTTCCGTTTCATGACCGTCGACTGGGATGGCCAGATTCGCATGGACCCGTCGTCCAGCCACGCGATGCAAGGCCTGATCGGTCTCAAAGAACGTTTCGACGTGGCCTTCGCTTGCGACCCGGATCACGACCGCCACGGTATCGTCACGCCGTCCGGTGGACTGCTTGCGCCGAACAACTATCTGGCCGTATCGATCGATTACCTGTTCCAGAACCGCCCGCAGTGGCGTGCGGATGCCGGCGTGGGTAAAACCGTGGTCAGCAGCGGTCTGATCGATCGCGTGGCCAAGCGCTTGGGGCGTCGTCTGTACGAAGTGCCGGTCGGTTTCAAATGGTTCGCCGACGGCCTGTTCGATGGCTCGCTCGGCTTCGGTGGCGAAGAGAGCGCGGGCGCATCGTTCCTGCGCAAGGACGGTGGCGTGTGGAGCACCGACAAGGACGGTCTGATCCCTGCGTTGCTCGCCGCTGAAATGACCGCACGCACCGGTCGCGATCCGAGCCAGGCCTACAAGGCATTGACCGATGAGCTGGGCGAGCCGTTCTCGGTACGTGTCGACGCCAAGGCCAATCCGGAGCAGAAAGCGTTGCTGAGCAAGTTGTCGCCTGCACAGGTCACCTCGACCGAACTCGCTGGCGAGAAGATCCAGAGCATTCTCAGCCATGCACCGGGCAACGATCAGGCGATTGGCGGTCTGAAAGTGATGACGGAAAACGGCTGGTTCGCCGCGCGTCCGTCGGGTACTGAAGACATCTACAAGATCTACGCCGAAAGCTTCATCGGTGACGACCACCTCAAGCAATTGGTCGTCGAAGCGCAGGCGCTGGTGGATGGCGCAATCGCCGGCTGATGATGTTGGCGAGCGCATGAAAAAAGGGGCAACCGTGATGGTTGCCCCTTTTTTTGCCTGCCGTTCAAGCCATCAGGCCAGATCCACCAAGACGATTTCGCTGTCCTCAAGGGCCGTAACGCTCAGCACTCGCTCCAGCGCTACCGCCACGCCGTCTCGAGCTTGCGCGCGCAAGCCGTTGACTTCAATCAGGCCAGTGGCCGGCACCAGATAGGCGCGACGGCCTGCATCCAGATGATATTCGGCAGTTTCGCCCGCCTTGAGGTTGGCTGCGACCAATCGCGCATCAGCGCGAATCCGCAGGCTCTGATCATCGCCGTCCTTGCCGCTGGCCAAGGTGACAAAACCTTCGCGCTGGCCTTTCGGAAACGGTTTGGCCCCCCAGGAGGGCGGTGCGCCGGTTTCCGTTGGCAGGATCCAGATCTGGAAGATCTTGGTGTCCTTGGCTTCCAGGTTGTATTCGCTGTGAGCAATGCCGGTACCCGCGCTCATCACCTGCACGTCGCCAGCTTCGGTGCGGCCCTTGTTGCCCAGGTTGTCCTGGTGAGTGATCGCACCTTCACGGACATACGTGATGATTTCCATGTCGCGATGCGGATGCTGGGGAAAGCCAGTGCCGGCTGCGATCACGTCATCGTTCCACACCCGCAGGTTGCCCCAGCTCATGCGCTGCGGGTCGTAGTACTCGGCGAACGAAAAGTGGTGATGGGCATCCAGCCAGCCGTGATGGGCGCCGCCCAGCGAGCTGAAGGGTCTGAGTTCAAGCATGATCGTCTCCTCAAAAGGTTCGACGCGAGGTGTGAAGGGCGCACCCGACGCGGGACCGGTGGTTTATGACGGCCATCATCTATCAGTCAATAATCGATAAAAAGCGTAAAAAGTGCGGCGTTATAATCGAAATACTCGATAAGAAAATAGTTGTGAAGCATCTCATCCCACCTTCAGTTCATCGCCTAAACCAATGACCTGAAAGCATTTCGCTAGAACTGAGCGGCAAATACAGACACCATAGCCGCAACAGCCTCACACACTGGAGCCCGTCAGCGTGGCGCAACACACCCCCGATCTTCCTCCCGAACTTCGCCCCTTGGCCGAGATGCCATGGTTCAAACGCCTGGCTGCACGCTTCTTCGGCCACGGTTTGACCCGACTGCGCGCGCAGCACCGTGCGTCGTGGTTGCACGGTCAGGCCGATGGTTTCCGCAGTGGCCATATCGCTGGCGTCGAATATGGCTTTAAGGAAGGCAAGCTTGAGGGGCTGGAAGAGGGCCGGCAGGTGCTGCTGATCCGTGACAGCCGCAACACCGAGCATCGCCCGCCCAGCGTCGACAATCATCTGTTCGATGATTGGCGCCTGCCGTTGACGGCCGAGTTGAAAAAACGCATGAAGGCCGATGTTGCCCGTTTGTTGCCTGAGCATGCTCAGCCAAGTACCGCGCAATGGAAGATGATTTTCAGCGAAACCCCGTCAACCTCGGTGGTTGCCGGCGCGGGCGCGGGTAAGTCCACCACGCTGGTCCTGCGTATTCTGTTGCTCAACCACTATCTGGGTTTTGAGCTGGATTCGATGACCGTAGTGACCTTCACCCGCGAGTCGCGCAAGGATTTCATCAACAAACTGATCGAGCTGTTCGCGCTCTGGGGGCAGGCGCTGAACCTGCGCCAGGCACGCGAACTAGTGCGCACCTTCCACTCGCGCATCCTGCCGATGGTGCGCAGCTTGCCGGGTTTCGAGCGCTTGCAGGCCTTTGAAAACCTCAGTCATCGAGTTCAGGGTGCTGAAGAGGAGGTCGACAGTAATCCGTTCGACCTGCGCATCAACGATGCGCAACGTCAGCAACTCAACGCCTGCTATCACCGCTTGTTCAACGAGGACGAGCGTTTTCGACATTTGATTCAGCCACTGTCCCGCGCCGGTTTGCAGCTCAAGGAGCTGGAGCGTGATCACCCGGATGTGCAGAAGCGCGTCGCGGTAACGGAGCTGGCATCGCGGCGCGACGAAGAGCTGTGCGACGCTATCGAAGATCTGTGGTTCCGCGCGGGTGCCTGGCCGATCAAAGGCATTGAGCCGAATCGGCAGAGTTTCGATATCAACGGCGCGAAATTTCATTGTCATGGTTACATTCCGAGCTTGGATGCGTGGGTGGTGCTCGGTTTCGATCCGCGGGAAAACCCGCAGGTCAGTCGGCCAAACGCCAAGCTCAGCGTGCGCGCAGAGTGGGCAGTCAAGCGCACCCTGTTTCAAGCTTTCTGTCGTAAGCCTTTGATTTGGCTTGATAGTTATGAGTCATCAAAACGTGTTCTGGCTACATTGGCAGGCGATGCCAGTGCCGGGCCGGGCTTCGATTACAAGGTCAAGGGTGAGCTGGCTTCCGCGCCATTGCTCGACTGTTTTGTGGCGGCGGCAGGCTTCATCGAGAACCTCGGCCTGGATGTGCCTGACGCGGTCGGTCGCATGAGTTTCGCCAAGGACGACCCGGATCGTTTCTTCTTTGAGGCCTTGAGTCTGTTCTGGCGCGCCTTTGAAGATCATTTGCTCGATCAGAAACCGCCGATCATGACCTACAACCGCATGTTCGCGCTGTTCAGCGAGCATTCACCGGAGAACCTCAAGCTGTTGAGCGACGAGTTACTTAGGCCGTTGTCGCACTTGATGATCGACGAATTTCAGGACGTTTCACCACAGATCGTCTCGTGGATTCGCGCAAGTCTGACGGAAATCCGCAGTCGTGGCCCGGCCATGCACGTCGGGCGGGGCGCGCAGCGTTCGTCGCTGCTGTGCGTCGGTGATGACTGGCAGTCGATTTACGGTTGGCGCGGCAGTTCGCCGAGTTATTTCATGGCGTTCGACAAGGAGTTCCCGTCGCCGAGCACTACGCGGGTAATGCTCAGTGATAACTACCGCAGTCACCAGCACATCATTGATGCCGCTGAACATATCGTTCGCGCGGCACCGGCGATCCCGGGCAAAAAAGCCAAGGCCAGCGGCGCACCCAAGCCGTTGCAACCGGTCAACGTGCTGGAACGCGACGATCAGGCCTTGGGCCAGCGCCTTGCCGAACATTATCGTCAAGGTCATTCGATCTTGATGCTTTATCGAAAAAGCAGCGATAAGTTATTGATTGAAGAGCATATTCAGTCAGTAGTTAATGTGGATTCGAGATTGCCTTACGAAGCGCGACGCCTGAAGCAACTGACCTACCACAGCGCCAAAGGCTTGCAGGCTGACGCGGTGTTTCTGCTCGGCGATTGCCAGCATCTGACCAGTTCGCCCTACAAGAATCAGGTCTATCGCATGGCGGGACTGGGCAAGTCGGGCGACAGCGAGCCCTACGACACGGCGCAAAAAGACGAAATCCTGCGCCTGGCGTATGTCGGCATCACGCGGGCGGTCAGCCATTGCTACTGGTATGTCGAACCGCAGGAAGCGCAAGCGGTGAACATGCCCCGGGCGTCCGACCGGGTGGCCAAGGGCAAGCCGTTCTTCATTGATCACCGCACCGCCAAGCAAACCGCGTGAACACAAAAAAGCCCGCATCGCTGCGGGCTTTTCGTTTTAAATCATAAGCTTACGCGTAACTCCTGAGAGACTCCGGAGGAACGAACGCTTCCAGCTCGTCCTCCACAGCCTCGATGATTCGCTCGACATCCGCTGCATTCATCACCGTCGCGCACGGGATCCCGGCGATAGCGATCATGGTTTCGCCGCTGGCACGATCGAACAGTCGGGCGATCATACTGCCCGGTGCGTCCATCGTTGCCTCGAAACCCATCGGATGGAAATGCCAGCGCATCAACTGGCATGCGTTGGGAAACGTGACTTTGCTTGACCCTTTATTCATATGTTGCCCGCCTTCTTCATCGAGCGCTTCCGTTTGCTCATGTTAGGTGGGAAGAGCCTTCATTGGCTCAACCGGTGACTGACATTAAAAGTAGCATCCGCATGTGAAATTCCTGTGAGATTTTTCAGTTCATTTTGCGATTGCTTCGCATTTTTTGATGTAAGTCACGGCCTACGCAATCATCGCCAAAACGCCATTACGGATTAGTCATTGAAGCCTGTGGCGAACTTGGGCAAGCTCGGGTTTTTTGCGCCGAGCCTTTTATGCACGCCGACGACGACGGCCCTGTACAGACCCAAGCCACGGCTGCAACGGTCATGCGCTATCACCTGAGCTGGAAACACCGCGACCTCGACAGCGTCATGGCGCTGTATCATCCGGACATTCAGTACAACGATTTCTTCCAGAACCGCGTGCTCGGCCTCAACGAGTTACGCGAGTACGTGCGCGTCAGCATGCCGCGAGAATCCGACGAACTGCTTGAGCATTGCGACCGCATTCGCGTCGACGGCAACACCGCATTCATCCAATACGAAGTGACCTTGCGCGGCGGCGACGGTCTGGTGTCGTTTCGCTCCAGCGAGGCGCTCACGGTCAGGGACGGGCTGATCTGGCGCGTCAACGAATACGCTTCGCTGGTGCGCACGCAAACTGCTGGCAAGGCCTCGTCAAGTCAGCGCCCGGCAGTCAGTCGCCTGGGCTTGTCGCCGCGTCAGTTGAGCTTCATGGCCGAAGACCTGCAGCAGTACTTCGAAAAACAGCAACCGTACCTCGATCCCGAACTCGATTTGCAGCGGGTGGCGAAGGAGTGCGGGTACAGCCGCAATCAGATTTCCTATCTGCTCAATCAGGTGCTTGGGCAAAGCTTCTATCGCTACGTCAATCAGGCGCGCCTGCAACATCTGCTGCGCTCGCTCGATAACGCCGCGCCGCCGGTGCGCATCGATGAACTGGCTTTCGCTGCGGGTTTCAATTCGTTATCGGCGTTCTACAGCTGTTTCCGCCAGCACACCGGCCAGTCGCCGAAGGCTTACGCCAAACAAATTTCTTTGCGGGCACGCGCGCAAGACATCCACTGAGCACAGCCACTAGGATCGACGCCATCGAAGAATTTCAGTGGCGGAGTCTTGCATGCCGGCGTGGCGCACTATCAGTTTGTGGATGGACCAACTCGATGAGCCGCTGACCGCGCGGCCCGAGCTTGAGCGAGATCTGGACGTCGACGTGGCGATCATCGGCGCCGGTTACACCGGGCTGTGGACCGCGTACTACCTGAAGAAGCTTGCGCCGGGGCTCGACATCGCGATTGTCGAAGCACAGACCGCCGGTTTCGGCGCTTCCGGTCGCAATGGCGGCTGGTTGATGGGCAACCTGCTCGGCGAAGATCGGTTGTTGGCCGGCCTCTCGCCGGAACAGCGCCGCGCTTCCTTTGATCTGCTGCACAGCATTCCCGATGAAGTGGAAGTCGTCCTCGAACGCGAAGGCATCGATTGCGATTACCGCAAGGGCGGCGTGTTGTACTGCGCGGCGCGTTATCCGGAACAAGAAGCCTCTCTGCGCGAGTACTTGGGCAAACTGCACGCCCAAGGCCTGACCGACGACGATTATCGTTGGCTCAGCCCCGAGCAACTGGCCCAGCAGATCCGCGTCGCCAAGCCTTATGGCGGGATTTACGCGCCGCACGTGGCGACCATCCACCCGGCGAAACTGGTGCGCGGCCTGGCGCGCACCGTGCAGAGCATGGGCGTGAAGATCTACGAAAACAGCCCGGTTACCCATTGGCAGTCGGGCAGTCTACGCACGGCGAAAGCCTCCGTGCGCAGTCGCTGGATTGTGCCAGCCGTCGAAGGTTATTCGGTGACCTTGCCCCCGCTGGGCCGCTATCAGCTACCGGTGCAAAGCCTGATTGTCGCCACCGAGCCATTGTCTGCCGCGACTTGGGACGAAATTGGCCTCAACCGTGGTCAGGCGTTCAGCGAATTCAGTCGTCAGGTCACTTACGGCCAGCGCAGCGCCGACAATCGGCTGATCTTCGGCGCCCGTGGCGGTTACCAGTTCGCTGGCAAGCTGCGCCATAACTTTGATCTGACTCGTGATGAAGTCGAGTTGCGCCGTTATCTGTTCGGCGAACTGTTCCCGCAACTGAAAAACGTGCAGATCACCCACGCCTGGGGCGGCAACCTCGGGATGTCCCGGCACTTCAAACCGCACATGCTTTGCGATCGTGCCAACGGCATCGCGTTGTCCGGCGGATATGGCGGGGAGGGCGTCGGCGCTAGCAATCTCGGCGGGCGCACCCTGGCGGACTTGATTCTTGAGCGCGACACCGAACTGACTCAGCAACCGTGGGTGCTTCCGGATGGTGGCATTCATGCGCTGCGCGCGTGGGAGCCGGAGCCATGCCGCTGGTTGGGCTACAACGCGATCATCAAAAGTTTCGTCCACGAAGACCAGACCCTGGCCAACCCGGCGACCGCGCCATGGCGGCGCAAGCTCGCCAGCCAGGTGGCGGGTTTCATGGAAGGCTTCATGCATTGAACGTCGATTTACTTTAAGAAAGCCCAAAAGACAGGTCAGACCATGAGCATTACCCAGTTTAAAAACACCGCAACCCTGCAACTGGATGAGTCCAACCCGGTGGCCGTGCCCCTCGGCGAACCGGTGGCGATTGCTTCGACCACCAGCGTCGAGCGCGATGACGGCGTCGAAACCGGCGTCTGGGAATGCACGCCCGGGCGCTGGCGTCGGCAGATCACCGCGCAGGAGTTCTGCCATTTCATTTCCGGGCGCTGCACGTTCACCCCCGACGGTGGCGGCGAAACCCTGCACATACAAGGTGGCGACGCACTGATGTTGCCGGCCAACACGCTCGGTGTCTGGGATATCCAGGAAACCGTGCGCAAGAGCTACGTGCTGATTTTCTGATTGTTTGATCCTTTGATTGCCTGCCAACAAAAAAGAAAACCCACACAGGAATCGATCCATGATCCGCAAGACCCTCGCTCTGGCACCGCTGATGCTCGCCGTTTCCCTTGCTCAGGCAGCGGAAACGGTCAAGGTTTACAACTGGTCCGACTACATCGCGCCGGACACCACCAAGAACTTCGAAAAAGAGACGGGTGTGGGGGTCACCTATGACGTCTACGACAGCAACGAAACCCTCGACGGCAAGTTGATGACCGGTAAATCCGGGTACGACGTGGTGTTTCCGTCCAACCACTTCATGGCCCGGCAGATTCAGGGCGGGGCGCTGAAGAAACTCGACAAGAGCCAGCTGCCGAACTGGAAGAACCTCAATCCGGTGCTGCTCAAAGCGCTACAGACCAATGACCCGAACAACGAACACGGCTTCCCTTATCTGTGGGGCAGCACCGGCATCGGCTACAACATCGCCAAGGTCAAAGCGGTGCTGGGCGACAACGCACCCGTGGACTCCTGGGACCTGATCTTCAAGCCCGAGTACATGGAAAAACTGCAGAAGTGCGGTGTGGCGATCCTCGACAACGGCCCGGAATTACTGCCGGCGGCGCTCAACTACCTGGGTCTGCCACACCACAGCAAAAATCCCGAGGACTATAAAAAAGCCGAAGCGCTACTGATGAAAGTCCGGCCTTACGTCAGCTATTTCCACTCCTCGAAATACACCAGCGACCTGGCCAACGGCGACATCTGCGTGGCGGTCGGTTTCTCCGGCGACATCCTGCAGGCCGAGAACCGCGCCAAGGAAGCCAAGAATGGTGTCGACATCGGCTACAACATTCCCAAGGAAGGCGCAGCCATCTGGTTCGACATGGTCGCCATGCCGGCCGATGCGCCGGACGAGAAGGCCGGTTACGCCTTCATGAACTACCTGCTGCGCCCGGACGTAATGGCCGGCATCAGCAACTATGTGCACTACGCCAATGGCAATGAGCAGGCGGACAGCCTGATCGACCCGGCGATCAAGAACGACACCAAGGTTTACCCGAGCCCGGAGATGATGGGCAAACTGTTTGCGCTGGAGGCGATGCCGTTGAACATTGACCGGATCCGCACGCGGGTGTGGAACAAGATCCGCACGGGTAGCTGACCCGCTTTTCCCCTGTAGGAGCTGCCGCAGGCTGCGATCTTTTGATCTTGCTTTTGAAAGGCAAAGTCAAAAGATCGCAGCCTCGTTTCACTCGTCAGCTCCTACAGTTTGGGCGAGCAATCTGGTTGATATCAATACAATGTCATTGCACTAATAAAGTGCAGGAAAGTGAGACGCGCCTAACAAAAAACAACTTACCCATATTTAATATTTAAATAGAAAATCGTCAGACAATTAGGCAAAAGCTCCGCAACTAAAACATTCTTTCGACCTCGCACGCTTTGTTTACGGCAGTTTCCGGAAACAGCTCGACTTGATCTCAAAAAAATCCTTTACGGCAGATTTCAAATTGTGTCAGGTTTCTTACGCCTTCATTGGGCGAGTGATAGGACGATCTCGCCAGAGAGAGTCCTATCGGACAAAAACTGTTCCATTGCTAAACAAGGAAGTGTGTTTATGTCGAAAGTTAAAACGAATGCTATTGATACCGCCGAACAGGCTTTCCAGCTGTCAGCCTTCAGCTCGGCGTACAACCAGATCAATAGCTTCAGCCATCAATACGATCGTGGCGGCAACCTCACGGTCAATGGCAAACCCTCCTTTTCCGTCGACCAGGCCGCAACCCAGTTGCTGCGCGACGGCGCTGCCTACCAGGACAAGGATGGCAGCGGCAAGATCGAACTCACCTATACGTTCCTGACCTCGGCATCGTCCAGCACGATGAACAAGCACGGGATCACTGGGTTCAGTCAGTTCAGTGCACAACAACAAGCCCAAGCCAAGCTCGCCATGCAATCGTGGGCTGACGTGGCCAACGTGACCTTCACCGAGAAAGCCTCTGGTGGTGACGGCCACATGACCTTCGGTAACTACAGCGGTGGCCAGGATGGCGCTGCAGCGTTCGCCTATCTGCCAGGCACCGGCGCCGGTTATGACGGCACCTCGTGGTACCTGATCAACAGTGGCTACACGCAGAACAAGAATCCGGATCTGAACAACTACGGTCGTCAGACCCTGACTCACGAAATCGGCCACAGTCTGGGCCTCGCTCACCCTGGTGACTACAACGCCGGGAATGGCAATCCGACCTACAACGACGCGTCCTACGGCCAAGACACTCGCGGCTATAGCGTCATGAGCTACTGGAGCGAAAGCAACACCAGTCAGAACTTCAGCAAGGGCGGTGTCGAAGCGTATTCGTCCGGCCCGCTGATGGACGATATCGCTGCCATCCAGAAGCTCTACGGTGCCAACACCACCACCCGTACCGGTGACACCACCTACGGCTTCAACTCCAACACTGGCCGTGATTTCCTCAGCGCTTCGTCGTCGAGTGACAAAGTGGTGTTCTCGGTGTGGGACGCGGGCGGCAAGGATACTCTGGACTTCTCGGGCTTCACCCAGAACCAGAAGATCAACCTCAAAGACGCCTCGTTCTCCGACGTTGGCGGCATGGTGGGTAACGTATCCATCGCCAAAGGCGCGATCATCGAGAACGCTATCGGTGGTTCCGGCAACGATCTGTTGATCGGCAACAGCGTGGCCAACGAACTCAAGGGCGGTGCCGGCAACGACATCCTTTGGGGTGGCGGTGGTGCTGACAAGCTGTGGGGCGGTGCCGGTTCGGACACGTTTGTGTTCGCTGCCAGCTCTGACTCCAAGCCAGGTGCAATCGATCAGATCCTCGATTTCGTCAGCGGTCTGGACAAAATCGATCTGACCGGTATCACCAACGGTGCCGGCCTGCATTTCGTCAGCAGCTTCACCGGTTCTGCCGGCGACGCCATCCTGACTTCGTCGGGCGGCAATAGCCTGCTGTCGGTGGACTTCTCCGGGCACGGCGTGGCGGACTTCCAGGTCAGCACCGTTGGCCAGGCAGCGACCAGCGACATCGTGGCGTGATGTAGAAGTGGAAAGCGGCGTGTGATACGTCGCTTTCTCCACTTGCATCGTGTTGCTCGGTAAGCAAGGCTACACGCCGGAGCGAATATTCCTATGATCTATAAAGCTTTTACCTACAAGGCAATGGCGTGGCTCTCGGCGGCGCTCATCATGATTTCAGGAGAAACCGGTATGGCAAGCAGCCTCAGACTTGAAGAGCCCTCGGTGTTTGCGGGGCAGTGGCAAGCGACATTGTCAGAGCGTTCTGATGATGCAAAAGCGCAAAAGCACCAGGACAAGCCTTCGAACACGTGCATCGTCGAATTGCAGGCAAACAAAACCTTGAGCAAAGGTGCTGACTGCCTCGGAGCATGGCTTGAAGCAACCCCGATCGGCTGGTTTCCCGATCCGGACGGCCTGTCGATCACCGGCGAGGAAGGTTCAAGAATCCAGTTTTTCAGTCGACAACGTGACGGGTTTTATCAGACTACTTTGAAGTCTGGCTTGATGATTACCCTTGAGCGCGTGGCGCAATAACCTTGATTATCCAGAACGCGACAAAGTTTTAATATAAAGCGCCACGCTATGGTTATAAGCAGCGCGGACTGACAACTGCACCGCAATTAATTACGCAAGTTGTTATGAAAGTGTAAGCGGGTACTTGCAAGTCATCTTTCGCAGGTAAGCGGAACATTAATTGAAGCCTCGCCCAAGTGTGGCGGGTCCAATCATTTCAGGAAGAATCGATGAAGATGGCGAAGGCCCCAGCCACCGCTCCCTTATTCAAGGCATTGGGTGACTATAAAAGTATTCTGATCAGCGTCGGCTGCTTTACCGCACTGATTAACGTGCTGATGCTGGTGCCCTCCATCTATATGCTCCAGGTCTATGACCGGGTGCTGTCGTCGCAGAACGAAACGACCCTGGCAATGCTGTCGTTGATGGTCGTCGGCTTCTTTGCCTTCATCGGCATGCTGGAAGTGATCCGCAGCTTTATCGTCATCCGCATCGGCAGTCAGTTGGAGCGCCGCTTCAACCTGCGGGTTTACCAGGCGGCATTCGAACGCAACCTGTTCAAGGGCGAGGGCAACGCCGGGCAGTCGCTGGGCGATCTGACGCACATTCGCCAATTCGTCACCGGGCCGGCGCTCTTCGCGTTTTTCGATGCGCCGTGGTTCCCGGTCTACCTGTTTGTGATTTACCTGTTCAACGTCTGGCTCGGCGTCCTCGCAACAGCGGGCGCACTGTTGCTGATCGGGCTGGCCTGCCTCAACGAATACATGACCAAAAAGCCGCTGGGCGAAGCCGCCGGTTACTCGCAGAAGTCCAGCCAGTTAGCCACCAGCCATTTGCACAACGCCGAAACCATTCAGGCGATGGGCATGCTCGGCTCACTGCGCAAGCGCTGGTTCCAGGTGCATTCGCGTTTCCTCGGCCTGCAAAACCAGGCCAGTGACACCGGTGCGGTGATCAGCTCGTTGAGCAAAACCCTGCGCCTGTGCCTGCAGTCATTGGTCTTGGGCTTGGGTGCTTTGTTGGTGATCAAAGGCGACATGACCGCCGGGATGATGATCGCCGGTTCGATCCTGATGGGCCGCGTGCTCAGCCCGATCGACCAATTGATCGCGGTGTGGAAGCAATGGAGCGGGGCGAAGCTGGCTTACCGCCGTCTCGATGCCTTGCTGCAAGCGTTCCCGCCCAGCGACGACGCCATGGCGCTGCCGCCGCCGAAAGGCCAGATCACTTTCGAACAGGTCAGCGCCGGCCCACCGGGACAACGTGCGGCGACTTTGCAGATGGTCAATTTCAACTTGGGCGCCGGTGAAGTGCTGGGTGTGCTGGGTGCTTCCGGTTCCGGCAAGTCGACGCTGGCCCGTGTGCTGGTCGGGGTCTGGCCTACCCTCGGCGGCACCGTGCGTCTCGATGGCGCGGATATCCATCGCTGGAACCGCGACCAACTCGGTCCCTATATCGGTTATCTGCCGCAAGACATCGAGCTGTTCAGCGGCAGCATCGCCGAGAACATTGCGCGTTTCAGCGAGGCCGATCCGCAGAAAGTCGTCGCCGCTGCGCAACAGGCCGGCGTCCACGAAATGATCCTGCGCCTGCCGCAAGGCTACGACACGCAACTGGGCGAGGACGGCAGTGGTTTGTCCGGCGGCCAGAAGCAGCGTGTGGCACTGGCGCGTTCAATGTACGGCACGCCGAGTCTAGTGGTGCTGGATGAGCCGAATTCCAACCTCGACACCGTCGGTGAAGCGGCACTGGCCAGCGCCATCGCCGCGCTCAAAGCCCAAGGCACTACGGTGGTGCTGGTCACGCACCGTTCTTCGGTGTTGGCCCAGGCCGACAAACTGCTGGTGCTCAATGACGGGCGTTTGCAAGCCTTCGGCCCGAGTCAGGACGTGCTCAAGGCACTTTCCGGCCAGCAAGAACAACAACGGGAAAAAGCTGCACCGGCACCGGGCGGGCTCAGCATGAGCCGACAGTATCAGCCCTCGACAAGGAATTCGGGTGTATGAGCAGCGCAAGCACGAACACTGAAAACGAAGCGAGCATGGAGCACGCCTACATCACCGAACGCCCGGAGCGCGATGCGAAGTTTTTCGCGCGCATGGGCTGGGTTCTGGCGATCGTTGGCGCCGGCAGTTTCTTCACCTGGGCGGCCCTGGCGCCGCTGGATCAAGGTATTCCGGTGCAAGGCACGGTCGTTGTGTCGGGCAAGCGCAAAGCCGTGCAGTCGATGAGCAGCGGCGTGGTCAGCCGGATCCTGGTGCGCGAAGGCGAAATCGTCAAGCAGGGCCAGCCGCTGTTCCGCCTCGACCAGACGCAAGTCGCCGCTGACGTGCAGTCGTTGCAGGCGCAATACCGCATGGCCTGGGCCAGCCTTGCGCGCTGGCAGGCCGAGCGCGACAACCTCAAGCAAGTGACCTTTCCCGCCGAGCTGAGCAATGACCCGGATCCGCGCCTGGCGCTGGTGCTGGAAGGTCAGCGGCAACTGTTCAGCAGCCGTCGCGAGGCTTACTACCGCGAGCAGGCCGGACTGCGTGCGAGCATCGAAGGCGCCACCGCACAACTGGCCGGCATGCGCCGCGCCCGTACCGATCTCAATGCCCAGGCCGACTCGCTGCAACAGCAGTTGAGCAACTTGCAACCGCTGGCCGACAACGGCTACATCCCGCGTAACCGCTTGATGGAGTACCAGAGGCAACTGTCGCAAGTGCAGCAGCAACTGGCGGAAAACACCGGCGAAAGCGGCCGGGTCGAGCAGGGCATCCTCGAGTCGCGGCTGAAACTGCAACAGCACGCCGAGGAGTATCAGAAGGAGGTCCGTACGCAACTGGCCGACGCGCAGCTGAAAAGCGTGACTCTGTCGGAGCAACTGACTTCCGCCGGTTTCGATCTGCAACACAGCGAAATCATCGCCACTGCCGATGGCGTGGCGGTCAATCTCGGCGTGCACACTGAGGGCGCGGTGGTGCGTCAGGGCGAAACATTGCTGGAGATCGTCCCGCAAGGCACGACGCTGGAAGTGGAAGGGCACTTGCCGATCAACCTGATCGACAAGGTTGGCGCGCATTTGCCGGTGGACATCCTGTTTACCGCGTTCAACCAGAGCAAAACCCCGCGTGTACCGGGCGAAGTCAGCCTGATTTCCGCCGACCAGATGGTCGATGAGAAAACCGGCGTGCCGTACTACGTGTTGCGCAGCAGTGTCAGCGACCAGGCCATGGAAAAACTCAACGGTCTGGTGATCAAGCCCGGCATGCCGGCAGAAATGTTCGTGCGTACGGGCGAGCGTTCACTGCTCAACTATCTGTTCAAACCGCTGCTTGACCGGGCCGGCTCTGCGCTGACCGAAGAATAAGGATGTTCGGCTGTATGAATAAGCTTTCCACGCTCGCAGCAGCATTCTTGCTGCTCGCGAGTCACTCGGCAGTGGCGGCCATGGGGCCGTTCGAGATCTACGAACAGGCGTTGCGCAATGACCCGGTGTTCCTCGGCGCAATAAAGGAACGCGATGCCGGCCTGGAAAACCGCGCCATAGGCCGCGCCGGCCTGTTGCCGCGCATCGGTTACACCTACAACAAGGGGCGCAACTCGTCGAAAGCGACGTCTCTCGATGAGCGCGCGCGTAACCGTACCGACGATCGTAACTACAGCAGTTACGGCTCGGCGCTGACCCTGCAACAACCGTTGCTCGACTACGAGGCTTATGCCGCGTATCGCAAAGGTGTCGCGCAATCGTTGTTTGCCGACGAGAACTTTCGCGGTAAGAGCCAGGAGTTGCTGGTTCGCGTACTGGACAACTACACCAAGGCACTGTTCGCGCAGGACCAGATCGATATCGCTCAGGCGAAGAAGAAGGCGTACGAGCAGCAGTTCCAGCAGAACGAACACATGTTCAAGCAGGGCGAGGGCACGCGTACCGATATTCTTGAGGCCGAGTCGCGCTATGAACTGGCGACCGCCGAGGAGATCGAGGCGCGCAACGAACAGGACGCCGCACTACGGGAACTCGGTGCACTGGTCGGCACGCCGGCGGTGGACATCGGGGATCTGGCGCCGCTCGATCAGAACTTCCAGACTTTCGCGCTGATGCCTGCCAATTACGACACCTGGCATGAAATGGCGGTGAGCAATAACCCGAATCTGGCCTCGCAACGTCAGGCCGTGGAAGTCGCGCGGTATGAAGTGGAGCGCAATCGTGCCGGGCATTTGCCGAAAGTCAGCGCCTATGCCTCGATGCGCCAGAACGAATCGGAAAGTGGCAACACCTACAACCAGCGCTATGAAACCAACACCATCGGTTTTGAAGTCAGTGTGCCGCTGTATGCCGGTGGCGGGGTGTCGGCGTCGACGCGTCAGGCCAGCCGCACTATGGAGCAGGCGCAGTACGAGCTTGATGGCAAGACGCGTGAGACGTTGATTGAACTGCGTCGTCAGTTCAGCGCTTGTTTGTCCGGGGTGAGCAAATTGCGCGCTTATCAGAAAGCGCTGAGCTCGGCGGAAGCGCTGGTGGTGTCCACCAAGCAAAGCATCCTCGGTGGTGAGCGGACCAACCTCGACGCGTTGAACGCCGAGCAGCAGTTGTTCACCACGCGCCGCGATCTGGCGCAGGCGCGGTACGACTATTTGATGGCCTGGACCAAGTTGCATTACTACGCCGGGACCTTGAACGAGCAGGATCTGGCGCGGGTGGATGAGGCATTTGTGGTCGCTCAACAGCCCTCACCCTAACCCTCTCCCAGGGGGAGAGGGGACCGTTCCGGGGATATTGCAGAAGTACACCGACCTGAACGAGCGGCACCGAATCCAACATCGAGCCGGTTTTTCAGGTCGATGCGAGACCAGCTGAATCCACAATCGACGCGGTTTTTCACGTCGATGCATGACGCAAGACATCTCGGTCAGCTCCCTCTCCTGAGGGAGAGGGCTGGGGTGAGGGGATGAGCGACCCGGTCTTTCAGGTCGATGCATGACGCAAGACACCGCGGTCAGCTCCCTCTCCTGAGGGAGAGGGCTGGGGTGAGGGGATGAGCGACGCGGTTTTTCAGCTCGATGAATGCCGTAAGACACCTCGGTCAGCTCCCTCTCCTGGGGGAGAGGGCTGGGGTGAGGGGAACAGGCGACACCGCAAAAGAACCTGCATAAAACAATAAAAGTGAGTGGTGAACATGGACGTACGCATCAAGCCAATTTCGGTCGGTACCCTGCTGCTTGTGATTTCCGCAACCCAGGCTCAGGCCCAGTACCTTGAAACCGGCCAACCCGGCGATCCCGGCAGTTGGCGCAGCGCCGAATTCCTCCGCGACTGGGGCCTGAGCCGGATGCAGGCCGAGCAAGCCTACGCCGCCGGCATCACCGGTAAAGGCGTGAAAATCGGCGCCCTCGACTCCGGTTTCGATGCCGCCCACCCGGAATTCGCCAGCGACCGCTATCACCCGGTACTGGCCAGCGGCAGCTACATTGACGGTTCACTGTTCAACGTCAATGGCACCCTCAACCCCAACAACGACTCCCACGGCACGCATGTCGTCGGCACCATGGGCGCCTCACGCGACGGTACCGGCATGCACGGCGTGGCGTACAACGCACAAATCTACGTCGGCAACACCAACAAAAACGACAGTTTTCTCTTCGGCCCCAACCCCGATCCGCGCTATTTCAAAGCGGTATACGACGCCCTCGCCGATGCCGGCGTGCGCGCGATCAACAACAGTTGGGGCAGCCAGCCGCCGGATGTCAGCTACCGGACACTGGCCGATCTGCACGCCGCGTACGCTCAGCACTGGAATAAAGGCACCTGGCTCGATGCGGCAGCGGATGTTTCCCGGCGCGGCGTGATCAACGTATTCAGCGCCGGCAACAGCGGCTATCCGAACGCCAGCGTGCGTTCGGCGCTGCCGTATTTTCAGCCGGATCTGGAGGGCCACTGGCTGGCCGTGTCGGGCCTCGATCAAAGCAATCAGCAAAAGTACAACCAGTGCGGCCTCGCCAAATACTGGTGTATCACCACGCCGGGGGCGAAGATCGACAGCACCATTCCCGGGGGTGATTACGCGATCAAGTCCGGCACCTCAATGTCGGCGCCGCATGCGACCGGGGCACTGGCGCTGGTGATGGAACGCTACCCGTACATGACCAATCAGCAGGCGCTCGAAGTGCTGCTGACTACCGCAACGCAACTGGATGGCTCGGTCACCGCTGCGCCGACCGAGCGGGTCGGCTGGGGCGTGGCCAACCTGAACCGGGCGATGCGCGGGCCAGGGCAATTGCTCGGTGCGTTTGATGCCAACTTGGGGGCAGGGCAGCGCGATGTCTGGAGCAATGACATCTCCGACAAGGCGCTTAGCCAGCGGCAGGCTGAAGACCTCGCCGAGCACAGCGCCTGGCAGCAAACCCTGCAAGACAAGGGCTGGCAGAACGGCGTTGCGGCGGGCGCCAGTCAACAGGATCAGACCGATTACGCGGTCGGCACTGCCCGTGGTGCGGCAGCGGCGAGCAGGATTTATCAAGGCAGCCTGATCAAATCCGGCGGCGGGCAGTTGATCCTCACCGGCGACAACACCTATCGCGGTGCAACCACGGTCAATGGTGGCTTGCTCACGGTCAACGGCTCGCTGACTTCTGCCGTGACGGTGAACGATAGCGGCAGCCTCGGCGGCTCCGGACGGATTGGCGCGTTGACCGCCAACAGCGGCGCTCGCGTGGCGCCGGGCAACTCCATCGGCACCTTGAACGTGGCCGGCGATGTGACGTTCGCGCCGGGCTCGACTTACGCTGTTGAACTGTCGCCGACCAGCAGCGACCGCATCGTTGCCGGCGGCACCGCCAACATCAGCGGCGCCACGGTCAGCCTGTCGCTGGAAAACAGCCCGACGCTGCTCAGCACCACCGAGGCGCAAAGCCTGCTCGGTCGCCAGTACGACATCCTGCAAGCGGCCGGCGGCATTCAGGGCCAGTTCGGTGCCGTGCTGCCGAATTACCTGTTTATCGGCGGCAGCCTCGACTACGCCGCCAATGGCATTCAGCTCGACATCGAACGTAACGCGACCAGCTTCGCCAGCGTCGGGCAAACGCCGAATCAGCGCTCGGTGGCCGCTGCCGTCGAAGGTTTGGGCGCGGGCAACTCGGTGTACGAAAGCCTGTTGCGCTCACCTGATGCGACTTCTGCGCAACAGGCGTTCCAGCAGTTGAGCGGCGAGATCTACCCGGCGTTGAGTTCAATGCTGATCAACGACAGCCGCCAGTTGCGCGACGCGGTGGGCGAGCGTCTGCACGACAGCAATGCGGCGCAAAGCAATGGCTGGGTCAAGGCGCTCGGCGCTTGGGGCACGACCGATTCGCGCCACGACACGGCGGGCTACAACACTTCGATTGGCGGGCTGCTGGCCGGTGTCGATGGCGCGCTGGACGAGCAAACGCGCATCGGTCTGGTCAGCGGTTACAGCGACAGTTCGCTGAGCATGGGTTCGGGCACGCATTCCTCGACCAAGGTCGACAGCTATCACCTCGGCGCGTACGCCGGCCGTGAACTCGGCGCCTGGCGCTTGAGCACGGGCGCAGCCTACAGCTGGCATCGCGCCGATGTGAAACGCGACCTGCAATACGGCAACGTCAGTGCCAAACAAAAAGCCAAGGTCGATGCGGCGACCACACAAGTGTTCGGCGAGGCGGCTTATCGCTTGCACCTGCAACCACTGGCGCTGGAGCCATTCGCCAACCTGGCTTACGTGCATCTGAACACTGAAGGTTTGACCGAGAAGGGCGACGCTGCGGCGTTGAAAAGCTCCGGCGATCAACGTGACGCGGTGCTGAGCACCCTCGGCGTGCGGGCGATCAAGACGTTCAATCTTTCGCCCGCGCAATCACTCGACGTGAGTGGCCATCTTGGCTGGCAGCACAGCCTCAGCGACATCGATTCCGAGCAGCATCTGCGCTTTGCCAGCGGTGGCACGCCGTACGCGGTGGAAAGCTCTGCGCTGGTGCGTGACGCGGCGTTGGTCGGCGTGCAGGCCAGCCTGGCGCTGAGCCGCGATGTACGGGTGAACCTTGATTACAACGGACAACTGGCCAGTCGCGAAAAGCTGCATGGCGTTGGCTTGAGCCTGAACTGGCAGTTCTAACCCACGCTGATCGTTCCCACGCTCTGCGTGGGAATGCAGCCCGTGCCGCTCCGCGTCACTGGACGCAGAGCGTCCCTAGAGGCATTCCCACGCGGAGCGTGGGAACGATCAACAGCTGAAGAGACGGATTTTTCGCAACATCACTAAGGAAGGTCGCTGGATGAATAACAACAATACCCCCGCGCAAACGGGAGGCCGCTTTGCCCTGAAAACCCTCACGCTCGCCGTGCTCTGTGCCATCGGCACCGCCCACGCCGCACCCTACGTGGAGAGCGGTCGTACGGGCGATCCGTCGAGTTGGCGCAGTGCCGAATTTCAGGCCGATTGGGGCCTGGGCGCGATCGGTGCCGATCACGCCTACGCCGCCGGCTATACCGGCAAAGGCGTGAAACTGGGGATCTTTGATCAGCCGGTGTATGCCGCGCACCCGGAGTTCTCCGGCAGCAATAAAGTCGTCACCCTGGTCACCAGCGGGATTCGCGAATACACCGACCCGTACATCCCGGTCAAAGCCGGCGATGCGTTCCGCTATGACGGTTCGCCCTCGGTCGGTTCCGACGGCAAACTCGGCGCCCACGGCACCCACGTCGGCGGTATCGCCGCCGGCAGTCGCGACGGCGGGCCGATGCACGGCGTGGCATTCGGTGCGCAGATCATCAGCGCCGACAACGGTGACCCGGGCCCGGAGGACGGCATCGTTCGTGGCAACGACGGCGCGGTGTACAAGGCCGGTTGGGACGCACTGATCGCCAGCGGCGCGCGGATCATCAACAACAGCTGGGGCATCGGCATCACTGACCGTTTCGACCTCGGCGGCCGCGATCCGGCGTACCCGCACTTCACCGTCAATGACGCGCAAGTGCAGTTCAACGAAATCCGCACGCTGCTCGGCACCAAGCCCGGCGGCGCCTACGACGGTGCGATTGCCGCCGCGCGCAGTGGCATCGTGACGATCTTCGCCGCCGGCAATGACTACAACCTCAACAACCCGGACGCCATCGCCGGTCTCGGCTATTTCGTTCCGGACATCGCGCCGAACTGGATCACCGTCGCTGCGTTGCAGCAGAACCCGGACCTGGCCAGCGCCAATCCGTACATCATGAGTACATTCTCTTCGCGTTGCGGCTATACCGCGAGTTTCTGCGTCTCGGCACCGGGCACGAAGATCTTCAGCGCGATCATCGAAGGCACCAACGCCGACAACCTGACCACCGGCTACAAAAACTACAACGGCACCTCGATGGCCGCGCCGCATGTCGCCGGTTCCATGGCGGTGCTGATGGAGCGCTTCCCGTACATGAGCGGTGATCAGGTCGCCACGGTCTTGCGCACCACCGCCACTGACCTCGGCGCGCCGGGCATCGACGCCTTGTACGGCTGGGGCATGATCAACCTGCGCAAGGGCATCGACGGCCCGTCGATGTTCGTCACGGAGCAGGACATCCCGGCCGAATTCCGCATCGACGGCGCTTACGGCTCCGGCCAGTTTGTCGCGGATCTGCCGGGTATCGGCGCGATCATCGATCAAGGCAAACCGACCGAGCGCGTGTGCACCGACATCACCTGCGGCCTCGACACCTGGCGCAACGACATTTCCGGCCACGGCGGTCTGACCAAGCAAGGTATCGGCACACTGGTACTGACCGGCAACAACACTTACAGCGGCCCGACCCTGGTCAATCAGGGGCGCCTGGCCATCAACGGTTCGCTGCAATCGGCGGTGACGGTGAATGACGGCGGTATCCTCGGCGGCAACGGCCACATCGGCGCGCTGTCGGTGAACCGCGGCGGTACGGTGGCGCCGGGTAACTCCATCGGCACAATGAATGTGGCCGGTGACGTGACCTTTGCACCGGGTTCGACTTACGCCGTAGAGCTGTCGCCCACCAGCAGCGATCAGATCATCGCCACTGGCAAAGCGGTCATCGAAGGCGCGACGGTGAGCCTGTCGCTGGAAAACAGCCCGACGCTGCTGAGCACCAATGAAGTGCAAAGCCTGCTCGGCACGCGCTACAACATCCTGCAAGCGGCGGGCGGTATTGAAGGCCGCTTCGGTCAGGTGTTGCCGGATTACGCCTTTCTCGGCGGCACGCTGGCGTACTCGGCCGATGGCATCCAGTTGGCAGTCGGGCGTAACGACGCTTCGTTCGCCAGCGTCGGTTTGACGCCGAACCAACGTGCGGTCGGTGCGGCGGCTGAGCGTCTGGGCGCTGGTAACGCGCTGTTTGAAACCCTGTTGCTGTCGCCGAATGCGGCGTCGGCGCAGCAAGCCTTCCAGCAGTTGTCCGGCGAAATCCATCCGGCCATTGGCACGATGCTGATCAACGACAGCCGTTACCTGCGTGAAGCCGTTGGCGAACGTCTGCGCGAGCGTGATCTGTTCAACGCTGGCGCACCGACCGATGACCGCAGCAACGCCTGGGTCAAGGTCCTGGGTTCGTGGGGCAAAAGCGATGGCGGGCATGACAATGCCGACTCCAACAGCTCTATCGGCGGCTTGCTCGCCGGTGTCGATGGCTTGATCGCTGAAGATACCCGTCTCGGTTTCGTTACCGGTTATAGCGACAGCTCATTGAGCATGGGCAGCGGCACGCATTCGTCGGCGTCAGTCGACAGCTACCACTTGGGTGCGTACCTGGGCCATCAGATCGACGCGCTGCGTCTGACCGTCGGTGGCGCCTATAGCTGGCACCGTGTCGACGTCAAACGTGACCTGCAGTTCGGGGACGTCAGCGGAAAACAAAAGACCAAGCACGATGCCGCAACCACTCAAGTGTTCACCGAGGCCGCCTATGATCTGGGCCTGCAACCGATGAACCTGGAGCCGTTCGCCAATCTGTCCTATGTGCACCTGAACACCGAAAGCTTCACCGAAAAAGGTGACGCCGCCGCGCTGAAGGGCGGTGAGGACAACCGCGATGTGGTGCTGTCGACCCTCGGCGTGCGCGCCAAGCGCAGCTTCGCGCTGTCGGATCAGCATCAGCTAGAACTGGGCGCAAGCCTCGGCTGGCAGCACAACCTGAGCAACGTTGATGCCGACAGCCATCTGGCGTTTGCCAATGGCAACAGCGCGTTCACCGTGCAGAGCGTGTCGATGGATCGCGATGCGGCGGTGGTCGGTGTACGTGCGGGTCTGGCGCTCAATCGCGATGTGCGGGTGAACCTGGATTACAACGGCCTGATCGGTAACAACGAGAAAGACCACGGCGTGGGTCTGACCCTCGACTGGCAGTTCTAAGGCGTACCGGCAGTTCGTTTGAGAACTGCCGGTTTTTGAAGGAAGAGAGAGCACAACATGGGACTGTTCGATTATAAAAATGCCGATGGCAAAGCGTTGTACAGCGACGCCATCGCACTGACGCTGTATGCCTACATGCCGACCGGCAAGCCTCTGCCGGCCACCGCTTGGGCGCCGCTCACAGCGACGGCGCTGGGCTATCAGGGCAAGGTTGGGCCGCAAGGCACGTTCTTCGGCGAGAAGGACGGCTTCACCAGCGCCGAGGCCGAAGTGCTCGGTAAATATGATGCTGCCGGCAAACTGATCGGCATCGGCGTCGCTTTTCGTGGCACCGGCGGGCTGGGTTACAGCGACACCTTCGGCGACCTGAAAAACAACCTGCTGGCCGCCATCGGGCCGTCGGATTACGCGAGCAATTACGCGAAAAACGCTTTCGACAATTTGCTCAAGGCGGTCGCCACATTCGCCATTGCCAACGGCATTGCCGCCAAGGACGTGCTGCTCAGCGGTCACAGCCTCGGTGGGCTCGGGGTCAACAGCGTGGCCGAACTGAGCGCGAGCAACTGGGGCGGCTTCTTCAGGGATGCCAACTACATCACCTTCGCCTCGCCGACTCAGAGCAGCACCGGCAATAACGTGCTGAACATCGGGTTCGAAAACGACCCGGTTTTTCGCGTGCTCGATGGCACCACATTCAGTAGCGCGTCGATGGGCAAGCACGACAAGCCCCACGATTCGACCACCGACAACATCGTCAACTTCAACGACAACTACGCGTCCACCGCGCAGAACCTGGTGCCGTTCAGCATCGTCAATCCGCTGAACTGGTCGGCCCACAGCTCGCTGGGTTATGCCGATGGCTTGAATCGGGTGATCGATTCGAAGTTCTACAACCTGACGCATAAAGACTCGACGATCATCGTCTCCAATCTGGAAGAAGCTTCTCGCGGCAAGACCTGGGTCGAAGATCTCGGCCGCAGTGGCGAGCCGCACACCGGCAGCACGTTCATCATCGGCACCCAGAGCAGCGACTGGCTCAAGGGCGGCGCGGGCAACGACTTCCTTGAAGGCCTGGGCGGTGATGATCGGTTCCGTGATGACGGCGGTTACAACATCCTGCTCGGTGGCCAGGGCCACAACACCTTCGAACTGCAGAAACCATTGCAGAACTTCAGCTTCGCCAACGACGGTGACGGCACGCTGTACGTGCGCGACGCCTACGGCGGCATCAGCATGACCCGCGACATCGGCGCGCTGGTGAGCAAGGAGTCGGGTTCGTGGTGGGGCAGCAAGGAAATCACCTGGAGCGTTACGGCCAAAGGTTTGACCAATGGCAACGAACTGACCCAGTACAACCACTCGCTGAGCGGCGATGGCTACGGCAATGCGCTGCACGCCACGGCTGACGGTGACTGGCTGTTCGGCCTCGGTGGCGACGACAAACTGATCAGCGACAAGGGCCATGTGACCTTCGTCGGTGGCGCCGGCAATGACGTGATGAGCGCCGTGGGTGGCAACAACACCTTCCTCTTCAGTGGCGCGTTCGGTTTTGATGCCATCAACGGTTATCAGGGCAGCGACAAACTGGTGTTCATGGGCGTCGAAGGCGCGGGGCAGGGCTACGACTACAAGCAGCACGCGGCGCAGGCCGGCAACGACACCGTGCTGAAGATTGGCGACTATGCCGTGACCCTGGTCGGGGTGGGAGTGGCTAACCTGTCGGACTCGGCGTTCGTGTTCGCCTAAACAGTAATCCTGTAGGAAGCTGTCGAGTGAAACGAGGCTGCGATCTTTTGATCTTGCTTTTAAGAGCCAAGTCAAAAGATCGCAGCCTTCGGCAGCTCCTACAGAGGCAGCGTTAAAGAAGTGTTGTATCGAAATGCTCCGGGGCGTCCCCGTGGGGCGCCCTGGCTGTGAGCTATCTCTAACAATTCCAACAAGAGAGAGGCAATAGCAATGGGTGTGTATGACTACAAGAACTTCGGCACAGCCGATTCCAAGGCGTTGTTCAGCGATGCCATGGCGATCACGCTGTATTCCTATCACAACCTCGATAACGGCTTTGCGGCCGGTTATCAGCACAACGGTTTCGGCCTCGGCCTGCCCGCCACGCTGGTCACGGCGCTGCTCGGCGGCACCGATTCGCAAGGGGTGATCCCCGGCATTCCGTGGAACCCCGACTCGGAAAAACTCGCCCTCGACGCGGTGAAAAAGGCCGGCTGGACGCCCATCACCGCCTCGCAACTGGGCTATGACGGCAAGACCGATGCGCGCGGAACCTTCTTCGGCGAGAAGGCCGGCTACACCACCGCGCAAGTGGAAATCCTCGGCAAGTACGACGCCCAGGGCCATCTCACCGAACTCGGCATTGCCTTTCGCGGCACCAGCGGCCCGCGTGAGAACCTGATCCTCGACTCCATCGGCGACGTGATCAACGACCTGCTCGCCGCCTTCGGCCCCAAGGATTACGCGAAGAATTACGTCGGTGAAGCCTTCGGCAATCTGCTCAATGACGTGGTGGCGTTTGCCAAGGCCAACGGCCTCAGCGGCAAGGACGTTCTCGTCAGTGGTCACAGCCTCGGTGGCCTGGCGGTCAACAGCATGGCCGACCTGAGCGGGGGCAAGTGGGGTGGTTTCTTCGCCGATTCCAACTACATCGCCTACGCCTCGCCAACGCAAAGTAGCACCGACAAAGTGCTCAACGTCGGCTACGAAAACGACCCGGTGTTTCGCGCCCTCGACGGCTCGACCTTCACCGGTGCTTCGATCGGCGTGCACGATGCGCCCAAAGTCTCGGCCACCGACAACATCGTCAGCTTCAACGATCACTACGCCTCGACCGCGTGGAATCTGCTGCCGTACTCGATCCTCAACATTCCCACCTGGATCTCGCACTTGCCGACCGCGTATGGCGACGGCATGAATCGGGTGATCGACTCAAAATTCTACGACCTGACCAGCCGCGACTCGACGATCATCGTCGCCAACCTCTCGGACCCGGCGCGAGCCAACACCTGGGTACAGGATCTCAACCGCAACGCCGAAACCCATAAGGGCAGCACGTTCATCATTGGCAGTGACGCCAACGACTTGATCCAGGGCGGTAGCGGCAACGATTATCTGGAAGGCCGCGCAGGCAACGACACCTTCCGCGACAGTGGTGGCTACAACGTTATCCTCGGCGGGCAGGGCAGCAACACCCTCGATCTGCAAAGTGCGGTGAAAAACTTCGACTTCGCCAATGACGGTACCGGCAATTTGTACGTGCGCGACGCCAACGGCGGGATCAGCATCACCCGCGATATCGGCAGCATTGTCACCAAGGAACCGGGCTTTCTCTGGGGCCTGTTCAAGGACGATGTGACCCACAGCGTCACGGCCAGCGGTTTGAAGGTCGGCAACAACGTCACCGCGTACGAATCCAGCGTCAAAGGCACCAGCGGCGCCGATACGTTGAAGGCGCATGCCGGTGGCGACTGGTTGTTCGGGCTGGACGGCAACGATCACCTGATTGGCGGCGCGGGCAATGACGTGTTTGTCGGCGGCGCGGGTAATGACCTGATGGAATCGGGGGGCGGGGCGGATACGTTTCTGTTCAACGGCGCGTTCGGGCAGGACCGGGTGCTCGGTTTCACGTCCAATGACAAACTGGTGTTTCTCGGAGTGCAGGGCGTTTTGCCGGCGGAGGATTTCCGGGCTCATGCTGCGACTGTCGGGCAGGACACGGTGCTGACGTTTGGCAACGATTCGGTGACGTTGGTCGGGGTGTCGCTGAATAGCCTGAGTGCTGACGGTATTGTGATTGCCTGATGTTGATGGGGCGCCTTTAAGGCCCCCTTCGCGAGCAAGCTCGCTCCCACAGGGGATTTGTGAACGACGCAAATCCCCTGTGGGAGCGAGCTTGCTCGCGAAGAACGATAACTCGGTTTCAAAAGTGACTCGATGGCCACGACCTGACTCAAACCCCTGCGAAAACAGGAAATGCGGCCTAAAGCCAGCACGTGCACACACGTTCTATAGCTAGCCGCCATTGAGTACAGGAGATTCAAACGTGAAAGGTTTCAAGGGGTATGTCGGGTTCGTCGCACTGGCGCTGTGTTCGGCCAATGCCTGCGCCGATCTGCCTCAAAGCTCGATTCTGAGCCGTTACGGTGTCACCACCGAGCAACTGCCGAGCCCGCCGAAAACCGCGGCGGTCGAACCGGTCGAAGAGAAGAGCCGCTTTCAGATTCAGCCCGAACAACCGTTCGTGACCCTGCGTCTGGGTGACGGTAAACAGCCGCAAACCACCGGCAATCTGAGCATCGATCGCATGGCGCAGCAGGACCTGGAACGTTGCCGGCGTTTGCAGGGCGAAGTGGTCAAGCGGGGTGGCACGTACATGCCGTGCGACGGCAGCCTGCCGGGTATGCCTACCTTCGAATAAAAAAGCTGCTTTGATGATCGTTCCCACGCTCCGCGTGGGAATGCCTCAACGGACGCTCCGCGTTCGGCTCTGGATGGGACGCGGAGCGTCCCGGGCTGCATTCCCACGCAGAACGTGGGAACGATCGACGCGAGCGAAACCTAGTCTTCTTCGCGAACGGTGGCCACTTCATCGGCACGGACCTTCACCTTGGCCCCGGAAATATCCTCGAACTCATAGAAGCCGTCCTTGGTTTTGGTCTTCGGCATGTCCTTGGTCAGGTACTGGGTGCCGTTCTGCAGGGTGACCACTGTCGGCGTCGAGCAACCGGCCAGTGCCAGCGCGGCGGCGATGGCGAAAGGGATGCCCAGTGCTTTGATTTTCATACCCACCTCTAAATCCTCATTCGATGTGATGCCGAGCATTGTCGGCCCTCTAACGCGGTTGGTGCCATCCCCGGGGGAAAAGTTCGATAGCCCGGCGAAAAAATGCCATTGATCACTTTCCGTTTGCGCCGGGCGGGGCACAGCTGGTATCTGTACGCATAACCAGTACTCGCTTGCCATGGCCCAGAATTCCCGTGACTGCCAATCCCCTCGACGACCCGTTCTATTACCTTAACAACTTCCGGCAAGTGCTTGATTGGCTTGAGCTTCGTTACGCCGATGTAATGAGCGAACCGGAACACGCGTTCATCCGCGACTTCAAGGCCTTGCCGCGCGCGTCGCAGGGTTTGCTAGTGCGGATGGTCATGCGCAAGGGTGTGCATTTTCGTGCCGGCAAACTCAATTACGTTGAAATCGGTGACATCGCCGAGGCCGCGCAGCCCTTGCTGGAACGTGGCTGGATCGATGAACACGCGCCGCTGGCCCTCGCCGAGTTGTTCGACGTGTTGCTCAAGGCCGAGATCCTGCAAGCGTTTGCAGCCTTTATCGAGCAACCCAAGGGCCGCAAGGACGATTGGCTGCCGCTCCTCGCCGAGCGGTTTGCAGAGGCTCGCAGCCTGCGCGACTGGGCGCCGCTGCTCGATGATCGCTTGTTCAGCCTGACCATCATGGACCTGTGCGATCGCTTGCGGCTGATGTTCTTCGGCAACCTGTATCAGGACTGGTCGGAATTCGTCCTCGCCGACCTTGGCATCTTCACTTATGAAAAAGTCGAATTCTGCGCCGACTCGCGGGGCCTGCGCAGTCGCGATGACGTCGATGCGTGCCTGTTCCTGCACAACTGTCAATTGCGTTTCGAGGCCGGTGAACCACTGGACACCATTGTTGCGCAGGTCAGCGCCTTGCACTTCGACAACCCGTGGCTGCAACGCCGGCGTGGCAAGGTGCTGTTCCAGATCGGCCAGTATTGCGAGCGCATCGGCGAGTTTGCCCTGGCCCTGAGCATTTACCGCGACTGCGCCTATCCCGGCGCCCGTTTACGCATGATCCGCGTGCTGGAGCGCAGCGGCGAATACTCATTGGCACTGGAGCTCGCCACGCTAGCCGAACAGGCGCCGGAAAGCGCTGCCGAGCAGCAAGGCCTGCAACGGATATTGCCAAGGGTGCGGCGCAAACTCGGTGGCCCGCCGCTCAAACGCGTAGCGGCCAGACCGGTCGAGCGGCTGGATCTGCAATTGCCACGCACCGACCCAGCCTTGTCTGTGGAGTTTTACGTGCAGGCGCATCTGCACGATGACGATGGCCCCGTGCATTACGTGGAAAACAGCCTGATCAACTCGCTGTTCGGCTTGTTGTGCTGGCCGGCGATCTTCGCGCCATTGCCCGGGGCATTCTTTCACCCGTTCCAGCGCGGCCCGGTGGACCTGCTCAACGAAGATTTCCAGCAACGCCGCGCCGAGCTGTTCCAGGCGTGCCTGAGCGAACTCGACGACGGTCGCTATGCCGCGACCATTCGCCAGCGCTTTGTCGACAAATGGGGTGTCCAGTCGCCATTCGTATTCTGGGGCGCGGTGAATGAACTATTGCTTGAGCAGGCATTGGCCTGTCTGCCCGCCGAACATCTCAAGCACTGGTTCAATCGTTTGCTGCTCGACATCAAGGCCAACCGCGCCGGCATGCCTGACCTGATCCAGTTCTGGCCGCAGCACAAAACCTACCGAATGATAGAAGTGAAAGGCCCCGGCGATCGCCTGCAGGACAACCAGTTGCGCTGGCTGGAGTTCTGTCATCAACACCAGATGCCAATAGCGGTGTGTTACGTGCAATGGGCGGAGCAGAGCGCTTGAGCTACAGCATTGCCGTGCGCGCACTCTGCGAGTTCACCGCCAAGACCGGCGACCTCGACCTGCGCTTCACCCCATCGCCCACGGCGCTGGAAGGCATCGCCGGCCACCGCACTGTGGCCTCGCGGCGCAGCGAAAAGTATCAAAGCGAAGTGGCGCTCGAAGGCGAGTTTCTGCAGTTGAAGGTCAAGGGCAGGGCGGACGGCTACGACCCGGCGCAAACCTGTCTGGAGGAAGTCAAAACCTACCGTGGCGACCTGAGTAAGCAACCGGCCAATCATCGCCAGTTGCACTGGGCGCAGGCGAAGATCTACGGCTGGTTGATGTGCCGCAAACTCGAACTTGAGCAAATCAATCTGGCGCTGGTGTATTTCGATATCGTCAGCGAGAAGGAAACCTGCCTGGTCGAGGCCTTCAGCGCCGAAACCCTCAAGGCCTTTTTCGAGCAGCAATGCACGCTGTTCCTGCAATGGGCCGAACAGGAAATGGCCCATCGCGAGGCGCGCAATCTGGCCGCGCAACAACTGGCGTTTCCCCATGCCGATTTTCGTCCCGGTCAGCGGCACTTGGCGGAATCAGTGTTCAAGGCCGTCAGCACCGGCCGTTGCCTGATGGCCCAGGCACCGACCGGCATCGGCAAAACCCTCGGCACGCTGTTCCCGATGCTCAAGGCCCTGGCGCCGCAGCAACTGGACAAGGTGTTCTTCCTGACCGCGAAGACACCGGGGCGCAAACTGGCGCTGGATGCCAGTCAGGTGTTGTTCGATCGGTCACCAGCCTTGCCCTTGCGGGTGCTGGAAATGGTCGCCCGGGACAAGGCCTGCGAACATCCGGACAAAGCCTGTCACGGCGAATCCTGCCCGTTGGCCCAGGGCTTTTATGATCGTTTGCCGGCCGCGCGGGAAGCGGCCAGTCGAATCCGCCTGCTCGACCAAGCCGCCATGCGCGAGGTCGCCGCGCAACACGCGGTGTGCCCGTATTACCTGAGTCAGGAGATGGCCCGTTGGGTAGACGTGGTGATCGCCGACTACAACTATTACTTCGACTTCAGCGCCATGCTGTTCGGTCTGGCCCAGCTCAATCAATGGAAAGTCGCGGTGCTGGCGGACGAGGCGCACAACCTGGTCGAGCGGGGCCGGCAGATGTACAGCGCCAGTCTTGATCAGTTCACCCTCGGCAGCGTGCGCAAAACCGCGCCGGCACCGCTGAAAAGCTCCCTGCAACGGATCAACCGTGAATGGAACGCGCTGCATGCGCCGCAACTGGCGGCATATCAGGCTTACGACAAGGCCCCGGAAAAACTCCTGCAAGCGATCTCGTTGTGTTGCGCGGCCATTGGCGATTATCTCAATGACCATCCGCAGGGCCTCGACAGCGCCTTGCAGAACTTCTATTTCGACCTGCTGCAATTCGCCCGGGTGGCGGAGCTGTACGACGAGCATTACCTGTTCGACATCAGCAAGCGCGACCTCGACCGCAAAAAGCCGCTTTCGCAGTTATGCCTGCGCAACGTGGTGCCGGCCGCGTTCATTGGCCCGCGCCTGAAAGCGGCGCGCAGCAGCGTGCTGTTTTCCGCAACCCTCAGCCCGCGTCACTATTACGCCGATTTGCTTGGCACGCCCGCCGACACCGTGTGGATCGACGTCGAATCGCCGTTTTGCGCCGAGCAGTTGCAGGTGCAGATCGTCAGCCGCATTTCGACACGCTTCAACCATCGTCAGGCCTCGCTGGAGCCGATCGTCGAATTGATCGCGCGGCAGTTCAGCGAGCGTCCGGGTAACTATCTGGCGTTTTTCAGCAGCTTCGATTATCTGCAACAAGTGGCGTCGTTACTCGCTGAGCGTTACCCGCACATCAGCCTGTGGCAGCAATCGCGGGGCATGCTCGAAGGGGCGCGGCAGGCCTTTCTCGATCAGTTCACCGCGCACAGCCAGGGCGTCGGCTTTGCCGTGTTGGGCGGTGCGTTCGGCGAGGGTATCGATCTACCCGGTGCGCGGTTGATCGGCGCGTTCATTGCCACGTTGGGGCTGGCGCAGTTCAATCCGGTCAACGAACAACTCAAATACCGCATGGCCGCCATCTTCGGTGCCGGTTACGACTACACCTACCTGTACCCCGGCGTGCAGAAAGTGGTGCAGGCCGCCGGGCGAGTCATCAGGACCCGCGAGGATAGCGGCGTGGTGATGCTGATTGACGATCGCTTTGCCGAGAGCCGGATCAAACAGCTGCTGCCGCGCTGGTGGGCAATCAATCATGAGACGGACGCTTCCCAATTTGCCGGATTACCGCATACTTCTGCTCATGACAATGGCTGGTGAGTGTGATGAGCGAGAAAAACAAGACCGCGGCGATCGAAGAGGTGCGTTTTCGTCTGTTGATCGATGCGGTGGTCGACTATGCGATCTACATGATCGATCCCGACGGCATCATCACCAGTTGGAACTCCGGCGCCAAACGCTTCAAGGGCTACGAAGAAGCGGAAATCCTCGGCGAACATTTCTCTCGCTTCTATACAGCTGAGGATCGCGCCGCCGGTCTGCCGCAGCGTGCGCTTGACACGGCGATCCGTGAGGGACGTTTCGAAGGCGAGGGCTGGCGGGTGCGCAAGGACGGCACCAATTTCTGGTCGCATGTGGTCATCGACCCGATCATTGATCCCGACGGCAAATTGCTCGGTTTCGCCAAGATCACCCGCGACCTGACCGACCGCAAAATGACCGAAGAAACCCTCAAGCAAAGCGAGCAGCAGTTCCGCTTGCTGGTGCAGGGCGTCACCGACTACGCCATCTACATGCTCAGCCCCGAAGGCCGGGTCAGCAACTGGAACCAGGGCGCGCAGCGGATCAAAGGCTATCTGCCGGAAGAAATCATCGGTCAGCATTTTTCGCTGTTCTATACCCCTGAGGACCGCGAACTCGGCGAGCCGCAACGGGCGCTGGAAATCGCCACCCGCGAGGGCCGTTTCGAGAACAAGAGCTGGCGCATGCGCAAGGACGGCACGCGGTTTCTCGCTCATGTGGTGGTCGATGCGATTCGTGGTGACACCGGCACATTGCTTGGTTTTGCCAAGATCACCCGCGACATCACCGAAGCCCACCAGGCGCAACAGGCGCTGGAGAAAACCCGTGAAGCGCTGTTCCAGGCGCAGAAGATGCAGGCCATCGGTCAGCTCAGCGGTGGCATCGCCCATGACTTCAATAATCTGCTGACGGTGATTCTCGGTAACCTCGAGATTGTGCAAAAGCGCGTGGGCGACGATGCGAAAATCAGCCGCCTGCTGGAAAACGCCACCCAAGGCGCCTTGCGTGGCGTCTCGCTGACCCAGCGCATGCTGGCATTTGCCCGCCGTCAGGAATTGAAGACCGAGTCGGTCGATATCGCGCAATTGGTTCAGGGCATCAGCGGTTTGCTGCGCAGTTCGCTGGGGCCGGGTATCCGTGTCGACACGCGGTTTCCCGACGATCTCGAGCCGGTGCTGGCGGACACCAACCAGTTGGAGCTGGCCCTGCTCAATCTGGCGACCAACGCCCGCGACGCCATGCCCGATGGAGGTACGGTGAGCATCAGCGCTGAACCGCAAGTGGTGCTTGAACTGGGGCATTCGGACCTGCCTGCGGGGCGTTACGTCTGCCTCAGCGTAATCGACACCGGGGAGGGCATGGATGAGCACACGCTGGCGTCGGCCAGAGATCCGTTCTTCACCACCAAAGGCTTGGGCAAGGGCACCGGGCTGGGCTTGTCGATGGTCCACGGCTTCATGGAGCAACTCGGTGGCCGTTTCATCCTCAAGAGTGCCAAGGCCCAGGGCACCACGGCAGAACTGTGGATTCCGGTGGCCGGCGAGGGTACCGTCAGCAAGTCGCTGCAGCCACACGCCGAGCCGGTGGTGGTACCAAGACTCAGCGTGCTGGTGGTGGATGACGACTCACTGGTATTGACCAGCACCAGTCTGCTGCTCGAAGACCTCGGCCATCGGGTGGTCAGTGCGACGTCCGGTGCGCAAGCGCTGGCGTTGTTCGATCAGGGCGAGGTCATCGACCTGATGATCACCGACATGGCCATGCCGAAAATGAGCGGCGCGCAACTGGCCCATGCCGTGCGCGTGCTCAAACCGGATCTGCCGATCATCCTGGCCACCGGCTACGCCGAACGTCTGGAAGGCTTTGCCGCGCAACTGCCACGATTGCCCAAGCCGTTTACGCAGATGAATCTGGTGGCAATCATTGCCCAATCGATGAAACAAGGCGTCGGTCAATCCGTCTGAACTTGCGCGCCAACGGGGACTTCTAAACGTTTTCCCCACCCCGGAGCGTGCATCTTTTGTCTCGCATACTGACTGAGCCCACCGCTGAAGAAACCCTGACCGAACATGACGCCAAGATGTTTGGCTCACCCAAGGAACGGCTGGATTTCTATCGGCGGGAGATCCAGTACGAAACCAGCATCCTCGCCAACCGTACCGACGCATATCTGGCGGCGCAGTCGTTTCTGGTGATTGCCTTTGCCTCGTGCATGGCCAACCTCAACCCGGAGTGGGGCAAGTTGTTCACGCTGGTGGTGCCACCGTTTCTTGCGCTGCTCGGGCTGCTCAGCTCACTGAACGCCTGGCCGGGGATTCGCGCGGCGTACGACATCATTGATCACTGGCATTTCAAGCAGAGCCACTTGCTGCACAGCGAGCCGCTGATGGGCCTGGCGTATGACGAATCGCCGCTGTTCAGCGAGATGGAATCGAGCCACAAGGGCTATCGCAAGTCGCTGCTGTTTTCGGTGCGTACGCCGTGGATCTTTGCGACGTTCTGGGTGTTGCTGGGGAGTTATGCGGTGTTTATTCAGGTGACCAATCCGGGCGGGTGATTGGTCTTCACGCAAAAGCCCGGCTTATATCGCCGGGCTTTTTCATTCGCTCGGATTTTGTGTTGCCATTCAGATCGATCCCCCTCACCCCAGCCCTCTCCCCCAAGGGGGCGAGGGGGAAGGGAGCAGATCTTCGTTGTACTCAAAATCTGCGTTCGACTCGGTATCTCAATGTCGTGGTCAAAATCTGCGTTCGACTCGGTATCTCAGGTCGGCGTACCTCGACCATTCACCTCGGTCAGTTCCCTCTCCCTTTGGGAGAGGGCTAGGGTGAGGGGCTGTCAGGGTTCACACCGTGTGAGCGGATTTCTGTCGCGATCAAAATCTGCGTGCAACCCGGTATCTCAGGTCGGCGTACCTCAACCATTCACCTCGGTCAGTTCCCTCTCCCTTTGGGAGAGGGCTAGGGTGAGGGGCTGTCAGTGATCTGGCTTAATGATTCTGGACACCCCTAAAGGGCGTTAATCTACGCCCAACGAAGAGGTGTGATTTGACCAGAAGATATTTTTCGACAGATTTCAAACGGGATGCGGCTTGCCTGGTTTTGGA